>NZ_JBHINE010000002.1:85762-203039 GCF_042194715.1 Bartonella sp. CM120XJJH
TTTTCCACCACGCTAGACGCTGCTTTATCAGCTGCTTCAGGTGCGTTCTTCACAGCATCGACAGCCTTATCAACAGCGTCAGTGGCTTTTTCCACCACGCTAGACGCTGCTTTATCAGCTGCTTCAGGTGCGTTCTTCACAGCATCGACAGCCTTATCAACAGCATCAGTGGCTTTTTCCTCCGCTCCAGATGCTGCTTTATCAGCTGCTTCAGGTGCTTTCTTTACATCATCAGTTGCCTTATCAACTGCATCAACTTTATCCGTATCATGTGCAGGATATTCGGAAGCCTTTCGTGCCGCACTTTGAACAAATGAAGTAGAACAAGCTATGAAAACCCCCATATAAAAGAGTGTTTTCCAATTGATTTTACGATACATTCTTTTTTCCCCTTAAGAGCTTATTGAATAGTTGAAACAAACAATCTCCTTTTTAATGACTCTTCATGTCACTCAACGTTGTCACAGCACGTCGATTTTGATTCCAACAGGAAATATCATCACATACTGCTACAGGTCTTTCTTTTCCGTAAGAAATTGTTTGAATCCGTTGTTCAGACACGCCTAGAGACACCAAATAGTTTCGCACAGCAACAGCACGGCGCTGTCCAAGTGCCAAGTTATATTCACGTGTTCCCCTCTCATCAGCATGACCTTCGATCATAATAGAATAATAAGGATAATGAAGCAACCATTCTGCTTGGCGCGTTAAAATACGTTCGGCATCAGCATCAAGTGAAGAAGAATCGAGACTAAAAAATACGCGATCACCCACATTAACCGTAAATTCTTGTCCTGAACCTGGTGACACCTGGTTCAAACCAGCATCATTCATATAAGCGCCGTTCATACCGTTAAGTGCACCGACATTTTTTTTACCACAACCACCCAAGCATAGTGAGAAAAAAAAGAGGATAGCTAAGGAATGAGAGAAGTTTTTTTTGGTAGAGCGCATAGTCCGTTTCTCCTTGAGTGTCGTAAAGAAGGATAAATTCTTAAAAATATTTTTAAGAATAACCGTTAATTCCTAATGAAGACGAAATTTTTTCTGTTTTTTTTGGTCATCATTTTTATTTTTGAGTCTCTGCCAATTTTTCTTCTTTTCAGCCGTTCCTCTCACATTGCCATAAGAAATGTTTCCCTTATGCATCTGGTTTTCTATGCATCATCTTGATCTTGACGACTTTTTTGCAGCGCGTTCAGCTTTGCAAAAACTTTATCAGCATCAAAAGTCTTATGCAGATTTTCTTCACTCTCATTTTCCTCTAGAGCAGCGTTTTCCGTCACAGAAGCGGGAAGCAACGACCTATCTTCTTCTGCAGCAACAGGACGATTTTTCGCCGCACGCTGGAGCTCAAAATCTAAATCGATTTGCGAACACAAACCAAGTCCTACAGGATCAAGAGGAACCAAATTTGCACTATTCCAATGGGTTCTAAGGCGGATTTGTTCAATTGTCGCTTTTGTTGTCCCAATCAACCGTGCAATTTGTGCATCTTTCAATTCGGGATGATTTGTGACCAACCATAGGATACCATTGGGACGATCTTGGCGTCGAGAAAGAGGGATATAGCGCGCCCCTTTACGTTTTTTTTCAGGAATATGCACCCTAGATTGAGAAATTTTCAAGCGTGCGTTTTGATCAGCTTCCACCCGTGCAATTTCACTGCGCGTCAATTGCCCAGAACTAATTGGATCTAAACCTTTAATACCATAAGCCGCATCACCATCGGCAATAGCTTTTACTTCCAAGACATGCAATTTACAAAATTCTGCAATCTGATCAAAAGAAAGAGCTGTATTATCAACCAACCAAACAGCTGTTGCTTTGGGCATCAAAAGTTGCGTTGCCATTTTTATAAATCCTCTTCTGCGCCTCTTCATATGAGGCCGGTTACCGCCCACTCAAGAGCACTGAAACTTTTTATATGTTACTAGGTCTCTCCAACCACTCCTAAAACAAAGCGAGGTACGGAATAAACCATTTTGCTATGAGATTACATTCTGTTATAGCGTTATTTTTGCTCAACGACAAGAGATCTCTCTTGTAATGATCCTCAACTAAGGTCTCTTTACCTTTAAGATGAATTTTCTTATAAAGGGTTTATTCGATTATTTCACCTCATGCTGTGGCACATTTATTCTGGTGGGATGCATGCTTTATCGCCTTAAATTCTAAAGAGTATCCAACTGGGAAGAAAGCCCTCAAATAGGAAGGAAAACTATGGCAGGCCATTCACAATTTAAAAATATTATGCACCGTAAAGGGCGTCAAGATGCAATGCGCTCGAAAATATTTTCTAAGCTTGCGCGCGAAATTACCGTAGCAGCAAAACAAGGTGCTCCTGATCCAGCCATGAATCCACGTTTAAGGCTGGCTGTTCAAAATGCCAAAGCACAATCGATGCCGAAGGATAATATTGAACGCGCGATTAAAAAAGCTTCAGGCACTGATGTCGAAAATTATGATGAAGTACGCTATGAAGGCTATGGACCAGGCGGCGTTGCCGTCATTGTTGAAGCTTTAACTGATAACCGCAACCGCACCGCTTCAAATGTGCGCGCTGCCTTCACAAAATCAGGAGGAGCCTTAGGGGAAACAGGATCGGTCAGTTTCATGTTTAATCGGATTGGTGAAATAATCTATAAACCAGAAGCAGGAACAGCCGATAACATCATGGATGCAGCAATTGAAGCCGGTGCCGAAGATGTGCAATCAGAAGAAACCGGACATCATATTACCTGCGCATTTGAAGATATTGGTGAAGTTTCCAAAACACTTGAAGCAAAACTTGGTGAAGCAGAATCGATTAAAACGATTTGGAAAGCCACCACCCTTGCACCAATAGATGAAGAAAAAGCTTTGTCCGTTTTGCGACTGATTTCAACATTAGAAGAAGATGATGATGTACAAAATGTTTATGCCAATTTTGATGTCAGCGATGAGATTTTAGCAAAACTGTCTGTATAATTCCCATCATTTGCATAAGCCCTCTCTCCATTCATGAGGGCTTTAAAAGCATCTATCACCTCTCATCTTTATCCGCACATATAAAAGCCCCGCGTCAATAGCGGGGACTAACCATTGGTGCAACAAGAAAACCGCCATGAATTCCAGAAAACATAACCTTAAAAAAAAGCATACAAGACTCTGTAGCCTCACGCCTTTCTTATATACCCCAAAGATTATCCCTATAGCCCCTCTCTATTCGATCTTTTTGTTCTTTAAGATTAACCTCCCCACCCTCAAGTAATGAAGATGATCCGGTCTATAAACAATTCAGATTTTCTTGACGTGCTTCTATGACGAATCACCCATGGAATTCACTTGAAACTTAAGGCTCAAAACACGTCCACTTCCCTAAATATTCGCCATGCACTTAAAAAACACTTAAATATCTCAAGGAAGTTTATATGCCTTATATCCCCACACCTCAAATGACAGTGTTTTGACAACATCACAGAATAAAATAAGCAAATGGAAAGCCAAAGCTGATTGTTTAGCAAAGTAGAGCTGATTGTTTAGCAAAGTATTGTATAAAAAGCTGGTACATCTCTCTAATCCGTTGCGGATAAATTTTTGACCCTATGGCATTAACTTTATGGTATCGTATGTTTCATAAAATAACGTCATTTATCTTAAAAATCTGTCCTTTTTCTATTACCGATCAACCAATATTCAGACCTAAAACAACAGCGCACTTGAATAAGACACATCACAGAGCAACAGAAAAAACACCCTTGGAGTCCAAACTCTTCGCAAACCAAATCGAAAAGGAAGTTTAAATATATATAGCAACACTTTGAATAAAAAATTGAAATCTAGAGACCTCAGAATTTTTGACTCTATTTTTTCAAGGAATTATTTTTGAATTTTTTTAAGCATTTTCCCCCAAGGAAATTCCATTATCAATAAACAACCGTAGATGATGGATGAAATCTACATAACTCCCCATGTCCACTATAATCGGTTCCTTCTTTTAAATAATTAAAGACAATTGATATTGTGTAGACTTGAGACTGTATAGACTATATTCCTTCTATGTTCTGTTTTTAAGCATTTTGTTTTACTGTATATTGAGCAAAGGTGACCATGCTGGATCGGAAGCATCATTGGGTGTAGGGAGTTGTCGTTCATTGCGTCCCGTAATGTCAATCGTATAAATTTTTGGTCCCATACCGGGATTTTTGCGAAAAAACATCAGCACACGACCATTGGGTGCCCAAGTTGGTCCTTCATTGTGAAAACCCGTGGTTAAAATTCGTTCTCCTTGTCCATCAGGGCGCATAACACCGATAGAAAATTGTCCACTTAATTGTTTTGTAAAGGCGATATAGTCACCCCGTGGTGACCAAATAGGTGTCGAATAACTCCCCTCATTTGAAGAAATACGCTGAATATCACTCCCATCCGCATTCATTTTATAGATTTGCGGCTTTCCACTACGATCTGAGGAAAAGACGATTTGTTTTCCATCCGGTGAATAAGAAGCAGAAGTATCGATAGCAGAAGTTGTTGTAAGTCGCGTCATCGTACGGGTTCGTAAATCCATGGTGTAAAGATTTGCACTGCCATCATTTTGTAACAAACTCATGATGACCTTTTGTCCATCAGAAGAAAAACGCGGAGCAATTGTCATGTTATTAAACGTTCCGATCAACTCTCTTTGTCCCATTTCAATTTGTTGAAGATAAACATGAGGGACTTGATTGTCCTCATAAGCCATATAGGTCATTTCTTGTCTTTTTGGGGAAAAACGTGGTGTAAGCACCAATTCACTTCCATCAGACATATAAATCAAATTTGCGCCATCTTGATCCATCATTGCTAAGCGTTTGATGCGTGCATTTTGGGGGCCTGTTTCATCGATAAAAACAATTCGTGTATCAAAATAACCACTTTCTCCTGTCATCTCGCTATAGATCTCATCTGCGATCATATGTGCCACACGCCGCCAACGTTCTGTCGCGGTATAAAAACGCCGTCCTTTCAATTGTCTTTGTCCAAAAACATCCCATAAACGAAAATCGACCCTCAAACGTCCATCGATTTCTCTCATGACTTGCCCAGTAACTAAACCTTGCGCTTTTATTTTCTGCCAAGACGCAAAATGCGGTTGTTTATTAGGATTAGCAATGTTTTCAAAAAAGTTTGCTTTATCAAGCGGTAAAAAAAGCCCCGACCGTTCAAGATCAGCTGTCACCACAGCAGATATTTTCAACCCAATCGAATCATTGGAAATAAAGTCTGTAATTGCAATGGGAATGGGATTAAAATCAGCGCTCGAAATAGTTCCTTTCAATTGCGCATAACCCGATGAAATACTTGAAAGCCACAACCCACAAGTGACAATAAACCAAGCAAAAACTTTATGTCTCGTTATAGTCGTCATGGAATGTGTCCTTTCGTTAAGCGCTTTTTTCTTATTTATCATCTTATTTCTTGGAGGGGATCAACATTAAAGTCAAAACCTTGCCCCCATAGATCATATTGATCACGTGGGAGATCTGCATAAGGTTGGCATGAAAAGACAGCGGCGTACACCTGCCTCATCATAATAGCCTGTTGACTCTCAAGACCGCTTACCGGATCAATGATAGGATCGCCCACAACCATCCCTTCACGGTCTAAGTAAAATCGCAACCGCACAACCGGACGATTTTTTAAATCGCCACCAAGTGCCACAAGTTTAAGCTTCTGTTGAATACATCCCCCCGCAATGTTGACCAATGTTTGTGCCATTTTTGTGGTATTATTAATATTTTTTCTTGCCCCCAAAGCTTCTGGTGTATGAGAACGTTTTGCTCCCCCTCCTTGTGACCGCGCACGATTGAGCAAATTATTTTCCTCCAGTGCTAAAATATCTTCAATGGTCTGTTTCTCTTGGTTTTTTTTGTTAAGCTTTGGCGTCTTTTGATTCAATGTAGCCGCATTCTTCCCTAGAACATCTTCATCAAATTTTGGTTTAAACTGTGGAAGAAAAAATTTTTCTGGAAGTGTAATTTTTGGCGCTTGATGAACAATCTGCTCTGCTGGTGCCTTCTGTACCGTTGGAGCCAATTCTTTTGGCGATATCATCTCTTCATTTTTGTGCGCAGGCTTGAGTGCATCTTCCGGCGCTTTCAAAGGCATCTCAGGTGCAACCTTGAGCGCATCCTCCTCCGGCGCTTCCAAAGGCATCTCAGGTGCAACCTTGGGCTCCTCCTCCGGTGCTTCCAAAGGCATCTCAGGTGCAACCTTGGGCGCTTCCTCCGGCGCTTCCAAAGGCATCTCTGGTGCAACCTTGGGCGCTTCCTCCGGCGCTTTCAAAGGCATCTCAGGTGCAATTTTGGGCGCTTCCTCCGGCGCTTTCAAAGGCATCTCAGGTGCAACCTTGGGCGCTTCCTCCGGCGCTTTCAAAGGCATCTCAGGTGCAATTTTGGGCGCATCCTCTGTTTTTGCTTCTAATAATTCTGGTTTTGTAAGTTCGGGTGTCAATGTTTCTGACGTGTTCTTGCTTGGTGGTAGCGATGCTGTTTCAACAGGGCGCAGTTTTTCCTTTGGTTGAAACGGTGCTAGACTATCTACTTGTCCCTCTCCAATATGGCGTGCATCTTCTTTTTCTTGTGGTTGCATAGTCGGTTTAACGGCAGGGATTGCACGAATAGGAGCCTTTACGGCTCCTCGTTGAGAGGACAACTCGTCCACTAAAGGGGCAAGAGTAATGGGAATTGCTTCCAATGGTTGTGGTAAAGAGACAGAGCTTGTAAACTGAATGGCTCCCCAACTGAGAAAAATGACATGGACCACAAGGGATAAAGCCAAGCCTCGTTTCATGCTATGATAGGAGTCTTTGTTCATTCTTTATGCCTTATTTATGCCTTACATTTTTTCATTTTAAATCACTCTACACTCTTTTAAAAACAATCATTTATGCGGATTTATTACTTATTATTTATTGTGCTAGACTTGCTAACGCAACTTGAGAAAACCCCGCTTTTTGAATATCCGCCAGCAGTTTTAATACTTGCTGATATTCAACAGTTTTAGCAACCCGTACAAAAACCCGTTGATCTTTTTGTGTAGCATCTTCTTCCAGAAGAGTTTTAAGGTGTGCAATCAGTGCTTGTGATGTTTCATAATAATCTTGATTAACGGCAAAGCGCCCTTGCGCGTCAAGTGAAACCGTAAGGGGCGTTTTTTGAGCTCGTACGGGCCCCGCTTGACTACGAGGCAAATCTAGAGGAACACCGTTCACTAAAAGGGGGGCAGAGACCATAAAAATAATCAACAAGACCAGCATAACATCCACAAAAGGAGTGACATTGATCTCACTCATCAATTGGCTTCGTGAATGATGGCGCCTACGTGTATTTTTTCGAGAAGAAGAAGCAACAGAAATTCCCATGGGATAAGCTCCTTTTTATAAAGAGGAAGGTGCTGTGCGTGTTTCATCAATACGCCGCGATACAATTGTTGAGAATTCATCGGCAAAATTTTCTATTTGTGCAATGATGCGCGCACTTTCATGAGTCAACTTGTTATAAGCAATAACGGCTGGAATTGCTGCAAACAAACCAATAGCGGTTGCCAAAAGCGCTTCTGCAATCCCTGGCGCAACAATGGCAAGTGATGTATTTTGAGAAGCTGAAATAGAAAGAAAAGACTCCATAATACCAATAACTGTTCCAAAAAGTCCAATAAAGGGGCCCGCGGATCCCAGTGTTGCAAGAAAACTTAATTTCGATTCTATTTTTTCACTTTCACGTCCCAACGTCAAATCCATAGCCTTATCAATTCTGCTCTGCAAACTTTTCGATGTATGGGTCCCTTTTTCAAGAGATTTTTTCCATTCAACCATTGCCGCCATAAAAACGGCGGATATACTATTGGTGCGTTGACTTTTACATGATGCATAAAGATCTTCTAGCGCTTTGCCTGACCAAAATGTACGTTCAAACAGCTTTATTTCACGCCGTATTCTCCGATACGTAAAAATTTTATCAAAAATAATTGCCCAACTCCAGATGGAAGCGAGAAGCAACCCGATCATAACACCTTTCACGATCCAACTCGCTTGCATAAATAAATGTAACATTCCAATTGTTTCCGGATTCGTTAGTTCACCATGCGGCATAATTTTTGTCCCTCTAAATAAAAGGTGTATTTTTAAAATTCTATAAAACAGATTATTTTATAGTTTCTAAATTTAAGTAAAAAACCTCAGTTTCACATAAATCCATGCGCTAAAACAAGACTTATTTCTTAATTTTCTTAAAAAGTGATGACGAGAGACATCCCTCAACTCACGCCCTCTCTCATTTCAAAACGGCATTTATGAAATAATATAACCATAAAGCCTTCCCCATAAATGCTATAAAAATAAACGATATAAAAATGCATGATATCAAATCTATTATGCACCACCATCTTTACACTCATGAAAAGAAAGCTAAACCCTCAATACACGTTTTAAGCTTAAAATGCAGCGATAAGTCTTAGCACTTGAAAACATTCATAAGAGGCATTTTTATTCCTTATCTTAAGTGTTTTTGTCCCCACTCACCAAGCCCGCTTGTGACATGTAAGAAAATGTTTTTGATTAATTGGCAGCAATAGAGCTTGAAAAGAAAACATCTTACACGTTTCAGAATTATCTGAAAATGACAACGCAATGAATTAATCATTATAAATAAATATGTTATAATCATGAAAGATTGCGCTTTATCTCAAGCTATTGTTTCTCTCATTTTCCATCAAATTTAATACGAGGACACCATCTGGCACAAAAAACAACAATAAACCACCATAAAATGCCTCACAACAATGCGCCTCACCCATGCACCCCTAAGGTAAGTCCCATATAATCTAGTGTAAGTCTCATATAATCTCATTGTGTTGTGAATTAGCCCCTTGCAATGCCCTTCATCTCTCTGGCACCATGGTATAACGTAAAAGCTTCTGTGACGTGAAAAAGCCTTTTCACATCTTTATTCATGAAAACCGGCTTTTTCGTTCTCTTTGCTCACTTGCGATATTTGATCGTTATTGCACTGAGAATAACCCATAAGGAATATTTTTACAATTTTTTCAATAATTTACATTGCTCATCTTATGATGATGTGTAAGCAAATGATTTTAATTGTTTCAACATGAACAGATTTGTAATGAAAGTATTTTACTCTCATTACTCTATTGGAATTTGTGCCCATAAGAAGTGATCATTTATCTTTCTAAGTCAATCTATTATATAATAATATGCTTTTAAAACTTTAAATCAAAAATGCATTTCTGCTTTGTATGCATTGATCTCTCATTCATTCACTGCTTTTAAAAGCGCAGATACAGTCACGCATGATAGATGAAACTGGATAGAACACGCACTCTTGTGATGCCAAATGACAATCCAGTAAAAAATAAATAAAATTGCTTAAAACACCCTTTAAGTGTTTTTGAGAGAATTGTCGACCTAATAGCTTATTATCACTTATTGCAATATTTTGCTGGGTATGTGCATTTTTATAAAAATAAATCTTAATGTATTTTTTATTTCTTTTTTTGTTTTGTACTTTTCTGCTGTTTTCTTATGCCAACGAACCTTTCTTCAAAAGAAAAGTATCTTCAGTTTATAGCAGAAAATGGATAATAAGACATTGATTTTGAATCATAACATGGATGAGACGTGTTTAATTTTGTGAAATATCATCTTCAATTTATTGTAGCAGAGGAGCTTTCTTTTGATGTATCGTATGACCTTGTTGGAAAATATTTAAGCTATAATAAATATATGTCTTAGATTATAGATTACTTCATATCTCCTAAAGCTGCTCGTTCAATGAATAACACTTTTAACCTAGTATTTTTTCAAAAAGTTCTTTGGGTAAACGTCGTGGTTTTGCCTCTTCATTAATCAGAGCAATTTCAACTTTAGCTGTTACCAACGTGGTCGCCTCATGCAAAATAGATTGCTCCATAAAAAAGCGTGCCCCTTGGATATGAGTAACACGTGTTTTAACGACTAAAAGATTATCAATTTTAGCTGGTCTTAAAAAGTTAATTTCCATATGACGAACAACAAAAAACAGTTTTTCCCCCTCACCCCCAGCTGCTAACATCTTATTATTAAAACCGGTATCCCGTAAAAACTCTGAACGTCCTCGTTCAAAAAACTCAAGATAACGCGCATGATAAACCACACCGGAAAAATCTGTATCCGCAACATAAACGCGGACCTGAAAATTATGAAAAGCATTTGTATGATTGCTCTTAAAAGGTGTTATTTCTGTCATCGACTTCATATCCCATAAAATCATTTAATATTAATATAGCAAGTTGTTTATAGATCAAAAGATTGAACACATTTTTGTGTTGAAGTTGTGAAAAGAAAAAGCCCCCCTTAATAGTGCAAGACCCTTTTGGTCAGAATATGCAAAAAGAAGTGCGTCTCTTGTATTTTATGACCTTGCTATAAAATATTCACATAATTTCTTTTAATAAAGAGAGTGTCTTAATCATCTTCCCCCTCCCATAAAGACGCCTGAAGTGATGAATTGTCTTGAGCATCAGAAAGTTGAGAACGCCTTTGTATAGACGTTGTAGAGGCAGGAGCAGAAAGCCCTAAATGGCTCCAAGCCTTTTCAGTGAGAATGCGTCCACGAGCGGTTCTTTGAATAAAACCTTGTTGGAGCAAATACGGCTCAACAATATCTTCAATGGCATCGCGTGGTTCTGATAAAGCAGCAGCAATCGTTTCAATCCCCACCGGTCCCCCTAAAAAAGTTTCCGCAATCAGGAGCAAGTAGCGACGGTCAAGCGGATCAAGACCAAGATGATCGACCTCAAGGCGCGAAAGCGCCTCATCAGCGATTTTTTGGTCAATTTGTTTTGCCTGTTTAACCAAAGCAAAATCACAAACACGCCGCAAAAGCCGTCCAGCAATACGAGGAGTCCCCCGTGCTCGGCGTGCAATTTCATGAGCACCATCATCACTAATCTTGACGGCAAAAAGCCGTGCATTACGCTGCACAATATATTCCAATTCTTCTATAGTATAAAAATTGAGACGAATTGGGATGCCAAAACGATCTCTCAGCGGTGTGGTCAAAAGCCCCAAACGTGTGGTTGCCGCTACCAAAGTAAATTTAGCCAGATCAATTTTCACTGAGCGTGCCGCCGGCCCCTCCCCAATGATCAAATCAAGTTGATAATCTTCCATGGCTGGATAAAGAATTTCCTCAATCGCCGGATTTAAGCGATGAATTTCATCAATAAACAAGACATCACGTTCTTCAAGATTGGTCAAGAGAGCGGCTAAATCTCCTGCTTTAGCGATAACCGGTCCTGACGTAGAGCGAAAATTAACGCCTAATTCTTTTGCCATAATCTGTGAAAGCGTTGTTTTTCCTAATCCCGGTGGTCCTACAAACAAAACGTGATCCAGCGCTTCTTGCCGCGTTTTTGCTGCTTCAATAAATATTTTTAAATTAGCCCGCGCCGCTTCTTGACCAATAAAATCATCGAGAACTTGTGGTCTTAAGGAACGATCTGGATCGTTAGGAAGGGAGGCGGAACCCAGAAGGCGTTTATCTTCATCTTTATGCATTGTTACCTTGATTTTAAGTAGGAGAAGAAAGCAATTTGAGACTATGGCGGATCAGCAGGGCGGAAGAAACAGTTTCCCCCTCAAGAGCGTTCATCGCAAGAGCAAGAGCACGAGATGCTTGCTCGCGTTCAAATCCTAGCTTCATCAACGCAGAAAGCGCATCATGCGCAGGTTGATTGGTCATCTCACGCTGAGGCACCGAAACAGTCTTGATCGCTTGTTCAAAGGGGAGTGTTTTACTTTTCAACTCACCCACAATTCTTTCACTGACTTTTTTACCAACGCCCGGCGCTCGACTAATCATCGCAACATCGTTTAAGGCAATAGCCTGTGCAAGCTCATCTGGCGATAAAGTACCCAAGATTGCCAAAGCAACCTTTGCCCCTACTCCAGGAACATTTTGTAGAAGACAAAACCACTCCTGTTCAGCTCTTGTAGCAAAACCAAAAAGGCGGATTGCGTCTTCCCGAACATGCGTTTCAATAAAAAGGCTTAACGCCTCCCCAACAGAGGGTAAAGAAGGACGGAGCCGATTTGAAACAAAAACAACATAACCCACACCGTGAACATCAAGAAGGATATGATCATCAAAGATATGTTCAAGAGTGCCCTTTAATTTGCCAATCATGCTTCCACCCCAATCATACCGCCATCCTTGCCTGATAAGATCGGTCAATACTCTTACGATGCATACTATGACAAAGAGCAAGAGCAAGAGCATCAGCCGCATCACTGCTATCAAATTCAGCCCGTGGGAGGAGAACTTTGACCATCATATGGATTTGTTCCTTAGCCCCATGCCCAACACCAATAACCGATTTTTTCACTTTGTTGGGCGCATATTCAAAAACAGGAAGATTGGCTTGCGCAGGAACCAGCAATGCAATTGCACGTGCTTGCCCAAGTTTTAAAGTTGCTGTAGCATCTTTGTTGACAAACACATGTTCTACAGCAGCTTCATGGGGCATAAATTGATGCACAACCTCTGAAAGACCTTTGTGGATCTGACATAGTCTGGAAGCCAGCTCACACTTTACATCAGAAGAAACCGTCCCCGCTGCAATAAACTGAAGACGATTACCCGCAACATCGATAACGCCCCACCCTGTACGCCGTAATCCCGGATCAATGCCTATAATACGAATCGCCTCTGCCATAAACTACAGTCTATACACTTTTCCCCCCTGTGAATAAAGATGTGAATAAAGACAAGACCACAAAGAAAACAGCAGTACAAGACAAAACCAGTCAAAAGATGATCATGCCCCCAATTTATACAATTATAACTATAACACGCAACGAACAGCATCTTTATAGAACATACTTTATGAAGCATAACTGAAATCAATCAAAACCATTCACACACCACAAGCAAGCACCTTATCAAGCACCCTCTAAAGCATAAAAATTCCCTTTCTATATCATATCCAATGCCATAACGGTTAAACATCGCAAGCGAGCAAATAGATCAGTGCTGGATTGTACATTCATAATGTGTAAAGAGGCTATGCAATGGATGCTACACACTTTGCGAAAACTTTTTACATTATAGCATGACGCTACCATAACACGACAACACGTTGATTTATAAAGATAATTAATTATTTTGTATGTTGCATAAGAATCCCGAATATCCTAAGATTTTCTCATTACAAATCTGTTTATATTGAAGCAATTAAAACCATTCTCTTACATATGAAACGTGGGATTGCCGTATAGAGTGAAACTGTACAAGAAAGGACTAAAAATAATGCTTCTAATGAATTGTCTCAAGTTCCAAAGGCTGCCGCAACATTGGGGACTGGCAAAGATGATGATAGTGCCGGCTTTCTCCTTTGCAAGCATAAAGATGAGAGAGGCTCAACGGATATGAATAAGAACTGAGAGATATTTTTGAATATACTCATCACACCACAATGACATTGCGTAGAGAGGGACATTTCATAGAGAGGAACATGCATAGGGGCACAAGGAACCCATGGGACATTCATTATATGGCACACTATATGGCACTTTATTTTGGATATTTTATTTTACGCGAAGGAAAATACCTTCCATTCAAAACAAAAGAAGCCCAAAAACTGTAACAATGTGTATCATCCTCATAACACACACTTTACAGCAGCTTTATAGGCATAAATTATAGAGCATAAATAAATTGATGTACAAGCCCCTACTCTATCTTAGAGCCAGATCATTATCATAACCAAAACAAAATCACACGATAGATCAACAGAAAGTATTCCAGCTGCAATCAACCAAAGCCGATTTCCCACAAAACCAACCATACTCCATCCCATGCCATAATTTACAATCAATACCTATACCCTTCAGCTATAAGCTCAAGATATTTCCTACGCTCAAATAGAAATTAGGCAGAAAAAAGCACTCTAGATTAGTTTTAGTTGTGAAATTTCGGTTGTTAAAAAAAAATGGGTATACTGCTCTAAATATCGCAAGAAAGAAGCAAGGAGCTATTATTCTCAGCACGCCAAAAAGCTGTTTTGAGTAATTCGATTTGTTTTCCCACTAGATTATCATCGTTCAAGATAAAGCCGCCGCTTATTGACCAAAGTGCTTAAACTATAGCAGCATCTCTAAATGAAAAAAATGCACGCTTCTAAACGCAATGAATGAGAAACAAATTGGCGAAAAACTTCTGGCAATTCATGCCAATGAGGGGTTTCAAGTTCCAATGCTCAGTGTATGAAGTGACACTTTTACAATTTCTTTTTATTTGTTCTGATGACATTTCCCCTTCGCACAAAGCAAGGGGAGTACCTCTAAGAACGCCCAAAAGCTGTTTTCAGTAATTCGATTTGTTTTCCTACTGGATTATCATCGTTCAAGATAAAGCCGCCGCTTATTGACCAAAGTGCTTAAACTACAGCAGCATCTCTAAATGAAAAAAATGCACGCTTCTAAACGCAATGAATGAGAAACAAATTGGCGAAAAACTTCTGGCAATTCATGCCAATGAGGGGTTTCAAGTTCCAATGCTCAGTGTATGAAGTGACACTTTTACAATTTCTTTTTTATTTGTTCTGATGACATTTCCCCTTCGCACAAAGCAAGGGAGTACCTCTAAGAACGCCCAAAGGCTGTTTTGAGCAATTCGATTTGTTTTCCTACTGGATTATCATCTTCTAAGGCACAGGAGGCTGCAGTTTCCCACCCAGCACGCATATACTGTATGCGCGCTTCCAAACGCAATGAATGAGAAACAAATTGGCGGAAAATTTCTGGCAATTCATGCCAATGAGGGGTTTCAAGTTCCAATGTCGGTGTATGAACAGACACTTTTACAATTTCTTTTTTTATTTGTTCTGATGACATTTCCCCTTCACGCTCTGCGCGAAGAAGAAGGAGTTGAGAAGCGATTTGCATAAGTCGTGTACTTAAATACATAGCCTCTTTTGCATAGATTGCAGAAACCTCTGCCGAAAGAGAGCGTGCTACTAATTTCCCTTCTGAGTCAATATACGCTGCGGTTTTTTCAATCAGCGCCATTGTTTCTTCATAGAGACGATTAAAAGCATTTTCAAAAGCATTATGCTCAATCATGATAATAGGGTCATCATATGGACGTTTATGTACACTCACGCTTTTATACTCCAAGTATCAGCACAAAATTATACTCCTCAACGAACAGAGTATTAAAAAGTTTCTTTTGTTGCTGTATAGAACGCTTTTTTTTTAAAACTGCTACCTCTTTTAATTTTTTTGTGCAACGCGCTTTTTATACTAAGGTTAACGCACCCAACAAACACTATAGGAACGTTTCCTATAAACGGATCAGTTTCCTCGAAAAGGATCCCTGCCAAGATTGCCGTTTTTCACAATAATAGGCGACTCCAAATTGCAAAGCAATACCCGTTATTATTAAGAGGGTATCGGAAAAAAACGTTTCTGTCATCACTGTTTTTATAATTTGTCCAAACATCGCAAAAATGGTTCCCGTTACAAAGACCGGTAAACTATGTTTTCCTAAAATTGCTAAAGGATGTTTCTGAGAGACATAAAACCATTTATTGATGCGCGGCAAAGAAAGAATAAAAAAGGCTAATGCAAGAACATGGAGTAAACGTGGCAAGCTTAAAAAGGTTTTATTAAAGTTCAACAATGGGGAAGACCAGCCAAGCCACCCCAAAATGCCCCACCAGTTTAAGCGAACCCATAACAGTGCCAACAAGAGATACGCTGCCGCACAAACAATCCAAAAAGACTGAAAAGCGATTTTTTTTCCTTGTTTAAGCGCTAAAGTACTGGTCAATCCTATGACAAATAAGAATTGCCAAGACAAAGGGTTTAAAAACCACTTTCCCTTTAAAGGATAAGAAGGAGGAGCAATTTTATAAAATCCGCAGATAAGATACAGTGTAAAGGAGCCCAAAAGCAGCCATTTTGTCTGTTTACAACTCAAATAAAGGATAAAAGGCGCAAAAAACATCAAAACGATATAAAGTGGAAGAATATTATTATATCCCAATTGATGCCCAAAACTTAAGGTACTCAAAAATGCGATAACAGGCTCTTTAAAAAAGAGTCCCACATTATTCATCGATAAAAGTTTTTCTGTTTTCCATAATAAAAAGGCAACAAAAAAAAGGCTTAACGTGACAAAAGTAGTAAAAAGATATGCGCCATAGAGCTGCAAAGCTCTGTACCAAAGTTTTCGAATGATAAAAGCAAAGGATTTTTGCTGTAACCGACCGTGAAAGCTTAACCCAAGAGCAATCCCTGAAAGCAAAACAAACACTTCTGCACAATCAGAAAAACCGAAATTTCTATGGGTAAAAGACTCATAGATCGTTCTGGGAATATGGTTGATGAAAATCGTCAATAAGGCTAAAGAACGAAAAACGTCAATACGTGTATCACGGCGAAAAGGTTGAGTTTTATGCTCAAGAACACCTTGGTATTTCATCAGTGGACTCCCACACGCCACAAACCCCTTCCACAAACCCCTTGAAGTCCCATAAAATGGTAGTTACCCTTATTGCCAACAAGCACAAACAGGATGAAATTTTAATTTTTAAGAGTCAAGTTTCATTTTAAGTGTTTATTTTTTAAAAGGCAAAAGTTTTTTAAAAGCAAAAGAACGAAAAGAATCCATACGTGTATCACAGCAAAAAGGCGACATATTATGCTTAAAAACATTCTCCTTTCTCATAAGCAGGCTCCCACGCACCCACAAATTCTTTAAATTACGTGAAAATGGTGGTCACTTTCATCGCAAATAAGCATAATAGAATGAAACTTTCATTTTAAGCATTATTTTTTTCTAAGAAACAGGGATTTGACATGACAGAACAAAAAAATAAACCAATTGATCCGCCTCTTTTCCCTCAGTTAATTTTAACACTTGATGTTCGGCGCAACACCCCACACACATTTTTGCAGCAAATTTTTCAAACAAAGTCTTTTGCATGCGTCATCCTCTATGATTCTGAAAAATTGAAAGATGATAGCTCTTTTTTACAACAACAAGCGCAAACTTACGCAGAAGATATTCAACATCATGACGCAGCCCTTCTCATCGCTGATGACAGCCGCATTGCTGGGCGCATAAAGGCTGATGGATTGCACATAGAAGATGATCTTAACGCTCTTGAAAGCTTCAAAAATCAGCAAAAGGAACAAAAAATCATAGGCTTTGGCAATCTACGCAATCGCCATAGTGCTATGCTTGCAGCAGAAACAGGTGTTGATTATCTATTTTTTGGAAAACTCGGTGCTGATAAAAAACCCCATGCGCACCCCCGCAATCTCCAGTTAGCAACATGGTGGGCAGAAATTATGCAAACCCCCGCCATTATCCAAGCAGGAAGCGATTTTTCAACCTTTGATGAAGCCTTAAAGACTGGATGTGAATTCATTGCTGTAGAAGAAGTGATTTTTGGGAACGACAACCCCTTAATACTGCTTAAAACAATGCAAGAAAAATGTGAAAACACCCCCTTGTAATATAGGAGGAGAATTTATAAATAAAGGGTTAATAAAAATCCAAACACTCACCACTATATTACTTATATAGAACACACAATAACAGAAAAGAGGATACCTCGAAACTCAATAAAACTGCTTAATAATTCAATCAAATGAGATGAAAAAACTAGCGTCTTTTTTTCATATAATATATAGAAAAAAGGATCATAAAAACTTTCTCGTTCAATGTCTTATAAAGACAAAGCATTATGATTGGGGAAAATGGTCATTTTCAATATTGGTACTAAATACCAATAGCTGACGATACAAATATGCAGGGGACATAAAAATGCAATATAGCGGAACACTTGAAGATCTTACAAACATAATTTGCAAAGCTGGATATCAAATCAAAGAAACTAAACCTCTATCACATCCATCCCCTGAAGGATATCAGATCAAAACCTCCGAAGGAGGCACTATTAATTGGTTTAAAAGCACAGGAAAACTTCAAGTTCAAGGCAGCGCAAACATAAAACAAAAGCTAACAGAAGATTTAGCAAAGCATATAGATGAAACATCAACGATTCCTTTCTCAAAAACTGCCTCCAACACCTCAAATAAAAAAATCTTTATCGTTCATGGCCATGACCTTATTGCTCTAGAGCAACTTGAACTTATTCTTCGCAGGCTTGGTCTCGAACCATACATCTTAAAAAATACTGGTGGTAATGGTTTAACCCTCATTGAAATTTTGGAAAAAGAAGCTTGTAACGATTCTATAGGATTTGGTATTGTGCTATTTACTCCCGATGATATAGGCTATGCTAGATCTGACAAGGAAAAAAAAGAACAATTTCGTGCACGACAAAACGTTATTTTCGAAATGGGCATGTTAACCGCTGCACTTTCTCGCAAAAATGTCGCTATTCTAAAAAAACAAGACCTTGAACTCCCTTCAGATTTTGGTGGGCTTAAATACACTCCTTTTAATGAACACGTAAAAGAAACACTTCCGGATCTTTTTGATCGACTATGTGAAGCCGGCTACAATTTAGATGCAAGAAAATTTGCTACAGCATCACGTTAAATTTGAATAATGCTTCCCTTTAACTTTTAAAGCGCACGCCCAAAACCACAAGGCACCCTACCACATTCCACAGACACACACATCCTATAGGCTCAAAGAAACGATCACCCCCCACCTTTCCTCAAACAGCAAGCAATTGTGCAAATTTAAATGAAGAGACTGCGTGTGAATTCACTACCGTAGAAGAAATCATTTTAGTCTCTTTGATAAACGCGGGGCTGTTGTCATAATTTTGGTAATTGTTCCAGAAAGGTTTAAGAGGCAGATAGCCTCTGATTAGATTAAAGAAAAATAGGAAATTCACGTCGGGCATGTACTACAGCTACAATTTCGATTTGATTTGCAGCTACTCGATACAATATAAGGTAATTTGGATGCGCTACAATTTCTCGTAATCCTAATACCTTCTCACTCTGTCTGTATAAATATGGATGTTCTGCCAATGGCAATACGGATGCTTCCAAAAACCTTTTCATTCGGCGCGCAGCGGATGGATTTTCGCGAGCAATGTACGTTAAAATCTGACGCAAATCGTCGCGCGCCGAAGACAACCAAACAATCGGAAGCATCACTTTCCCTGTTCAGCTTCAAGCTGACTGATTATAACTTCCATTTCAGCCATAACCTCATCATGCGGAATAGGAGGATATGGATTTGCAAGACTTCTCGCTACCTTATCGCGCAACCATGCAGTGTAGCTGCTTTCCTGTTCAACGGTTTCGAACTCTGAAATTAGCGGAGAAAGGGTAGTCTTCATATGTATGTCCTTTCTATTCCTGAATATTGAAGATAATTACTATTGGTTATGTTGTCAATATTAGCGAATTGAAAATGTTTAACTTTTAAGCGTCCAAAGTTCTTTTGATCTTAAAACTTAAGGCTTTTTAACCCTCTCAAAAAACACGGGGGCTGATGTCATGATTTTGGTAATCGTTCCAGAGAGGTTGAAAGGCGGATAGCCTCTCATTAAAAAACAAATTTTGTAAGTAAAAAACTATTTTTATTGTAAATTTCCTGAAATTACTTTATGAATTAAACGGTGTTTTGGTCGCATACGCAACGACCAAGAGGGTCTTGAAAGCCCGAAAATCTAAACATGAATTTACCCCACTTTGTGGGTATCCCGGAATTCCGGGAGTTTTTGCTATGTCCAGGTGCTTTAAGCACTAAAAGCAAAAAAAGCTGATTAGATTTCAGTACTTTCAAGCTCCCGGAATACTCATGCGAGGGCGCTCGCAACCGGCGGGGAAAAATGCAATCTCAAAATCTTAATATTGATCTTTTTATTGGCAAAAAAATTCGCTTAAAACGAAAAATGTTGAAGATGTCTCAAACAACTTTAGGACACGCTTTAGGCGTAAGCTTCCAACAAATTCAAAAATATGAAAAAGGCTTAAATCGTGTCAGCGCAGGACGTTTAAAGAAAATTTCTGATATCTTGAATGTTCCACTTTCCTTTTTTTATGCGGATATCATCACAAAAAAACAGCCCCCATACCACCATGATGAAATCGCATCGAGCACAGAGGAATACCTGCTGCTCAAAAGATTTAGAGTTCTAACAACGGTTAAAAAGAAAGCCTTTTTACAGCTGATCTCTGATGAGAGTGCAAACTAACATCACACGGATAGCGCGTGCTATTCAAAGTCCCACTTTGTGAACACTTTATTGCTTGAATGCAAAACATGCCACCCCTCCATTTTAAAAAACTATACGTTAAGAGACACTATTTTAATTTTTATTGTAAATTTTCTGAAATTACTTTATGAATTAAAAGATGTTTTGGTCGCATACGCAACGACCAAAAGGGGCCTTGAAAACCCTAGATCCGAGCGTAAAAATGAACCCACTTTGTGGGTATCCCGGAATTCCGGGAGTTTTTGCTATGTCCAGGTGCTTTAAGCACTAAAAGCAAAAAGGCTGACTCGGATTCAGTGTTTTCAAGCTCCCGGAATACTCATGCGAGGGCGCTCGCAACCGGCGGGGAAAAATGCAATCTCAAAATCTTAATATTGATCTTTTTATTGGCAAAAAAATTCGCTTAAAACGAAAAATGTTGAAGATGTCTCAAACAACATTAGGTCAACATTTAGGTGTCACTTTCCAACAAATCCAGAAATATGAAAAAGGCTTAAATCGTGTCAGCGCAGGGCGTTTAAAAGAAATTTCCGATATCTTAAATGTTCCGGTTTCCTTTTTCTATGCGGATATCATCACAAAAAAACAGTCCCCATACCACCATGATGAAATCGCATCGAGCACAGAGGAATACCTGTTGCTCAAAAGATTTAGAACTCTCACAACGGTTAAAAAGAAAGCCTTTTTACAGCTCATCTCTGATGAGAGTGCAAGCTAATATCACACGGATAGCGTGCGCTATTCATAAGCATTCATAAGTATTTTAAAAAGCAGCCTCCATTGTAAGCATTTTTTCATTTTAGGGGGAAGCCCTTAATATAATAGAAGATCAGTATCTTGACACACGATAACCCTTTATCATTATTATTTTTAACAGGACTATTTTCAACAGTCTGGCTCTCGTCGACATTTATGCTATTTTTTTAAACTTACCCAACCCTACCTTAACGAAGACAAAAAACTGAGAGATAAAAAGTAAGATAGAAATGAGATTCTTATACGGCTTGTAATAATGAAAAAAAAATGTGAAAATTCTGATCGGTAATGAGGAGAAAACACCATGATCAAGAGAAGCGTGAAGCTGCTTATCTTAGGCGTGATTGGACTTGCAAGTTCTGCTGTAAATTCAGCTGAAAACACTGAAGAATTCTCAAATTTTGAAAACTCTTTCAATACGATTCAAGAAGCTTCAAACACACAAGAACCTTTTCAGCCCTTAAAAGCTGGGGACTATGACCAAGCCTATGACTATTACATTCAAGGTTATTATTTAAAAGCTTTTCGTGAAGCACTCCGACGTGCTGAAAAAAATGATCCTTTTGCACAAACTCTTCTTGCCCGAATTTATATGGAAGGATGTGCTGTTCCTATTGATGGTGCGCGTGCTGCTTTATGGTTTGAACGCGCTGCAAAACAGGGGGAACCCCAAGCACAACTACGCTATGGACTTATGTTGTTTGATGGTCACTTTATAAAACAAAATCAAGAACTTGGTGAACAGTTCATTCAAAAAGCTGTCAATGCAGGCGTCAAGGAAGCCTATTTTTATTACGGACAACTGCTTCTTTATAAAGCCGCACAGGAAAAACAAGCTCTCCCTGGTGTTGCTTCCCAAAGTCGTGAAAATGAAGCCATCGAGCAAGCCTTAAAATTGTACTTAAAAGGTGCTGCTCTTGGAGATGCTGAAGCTGCTTTTTCTGCTGCAAAAATTCTTTCCTTAGGCACGTTAAAACGACCAAAGGATGATCGCAATGCCCGCAAACTCATGGAGGTAGCGGCACAAAACAACCACTTAAAAGCTCAACTTCATTTAGCACAATGGCTTATACAGGGGCGTGGAGGAGAAACAGATTTTCCCCGTGCTTTTCATTTACTTCAAAGAAATGCTATCAACATGGTAGCACCAGCACAGATTTCCCTTGCAAGGCTTTATCGAGATGGCACAGGAACAAAAGGCGATATAATAATGGCAGCGGCATGGTATATGCTCGCAAAGGAGGCAAAAATGCAAGCCCCTGATCTTGAAATGATGCTCCAAGGCATGGACAAAACACAACTAGAAAAAGCGCACAAAGAAGCAATAAAGCTCCTTCCTGTTTTTTAAAATACTCCTCTCTGCTTCAAAGAGATAAAATTTATAGAAATTCTGGGAGTTTTTGCACTGTCCAGGGGCGATAAGCACTAAAAGCAAAAAGGCTGATTTGAACTCAGTACTTTACTACTCTCAGAATACCAACGTGAGGGCGCTCGCACCCTGGTCGAGGGGGGGGATGCAAACCAAAGATCTTTATAACGACATTTCCATTGGCAAAAAAATGCACTGGTATCATTTGCTTAAGCAAACAATATCCAATAAGAAAAAGAACTAGGCTATCACGAAAATCCCAAAAGCTCTATTTTTTCATTCTTTTTGCTTGGATGAAAAACACACCAACTCTCATTAAAAAAACTATTTTTTATTGTAAATTTGCTGAAATTACTTTATGAATTAAAAGATGTTTTGGGCGCATACGCAACGACCAATAGGGCCTTGAAAACCCGAAAACTCAAACATGAATTTACCCCACTTTGTGGGTATCCCGGAATTCCGGGAGTTTTTGCTATGTCCAGGTGCTTAAAGCACTAAAAGCAAAAAGGCTGATTTGAGTTCAGTATTTTCAAGCTCCCGGAATACCAACGCGAGGGCGCTCGCACCCGGTGGGGAGCTTTAAAATGCAAAGTAAAAATCTTAATATTGATCTTTTTGTAGGCAAAAAAATTCGTTTTAGACGAAAAATGTTGAAGATGTCTCAAAAAACATTAGGTCAACATTTGGGTGTCACTTTCCAACAAATTCAAAAATATGAAAACGGCTTAAATCGTGTCAGCGCAGGGCGTTTAAAAGAAATTTCCGATATCTTAAATGTTCCGGTTTCCTTTTTCTATGCGGATATCATCACAAAACAACAGCCCCCATACCACCATGATGAAATCGCATCAAGCACAGAAGAATACCTGCTTTTAAAAAGATTTAGAGTTCTAACCTCGATAAAACAAAGAGCCATTTTACAGCTCATCGCCGATCAGAATGAAAACTTTTAACATTGTGATATAGGGCGCTACACTCCTCTGTTCTTAACTTGCCTCCCACATCTCAAAGGACAGAAGTCCTTTCCCTATCCAGTTGGTAAACAATCCGTCTTCTCAGAACAGAACTCTTTTAGCTTCCCATTTCATGTAGTTCATTTCACAAGATTATCCGGACAAGCCCCCCTCAAATATTCACCACACACTCTTATAAAAATATCACATGTGCAAAGTTTGATACCTTACAGCACCACACCTCAAACGATAGTATTTTACAGCAAACAGAATAAGCATTCATGCGTATTTTAAAAAAGATAGCCCTCAAAAAGCAATGCTTGAAAATTTTTTTGGTCGATCTGGAACAGCACCTAACGCATCATTTTATAATGGTGATAGAGGACATGATCTTAACATGCAAACGTAAAAAATTGCTTTTTTATCACAATCACCAAAAACAGCTGTCTATTAAAATATACGCCGCAAGAAGCACTTTAAGCAACCTTTACAGCTGAAACCATTATTCATTGATTAATTAACCGATTGATTAGATAGCGATATGTTGTTAACGTAGCTATGCGTAAAGTTGCTCTTATTTCTGGAATAGGAGCTTCTCAGGAAAGCCTACCAATAGTAAGGGGAATTAACGATGTTAAAATATTTATTGCTGTCACCGGTTGTGTTGGTGGCAGGTTGCGCGTCTGTAGGCAATTATTCATCAAATTATGTTGATCAAAGTCTTACAAAGCGCCAAGCACAATTAGTTGCTAACAAATTTATTAGCGGTAACAAAGGGTTTTTACCACCAGCGACAACAACAATTCTTATAAAGAAAAGTAATACAGCAGACAGCTTTACGCCTTTATTTATCAATCTGTTGCGACGGAATGGATATAATGTGATCTATACAGATCAACCTCAAAAGCAACAAAATATGGGTGTAACTTTGAGTTATAGAATAAGATTAAATAGTAGCACTATAGTGTCTCTTTTTCAGTATAACGTGAACGGAGAGCCGCGTTCTTATATAAATACTCAGCCCAGATGAACCCGCTATTTAATGTAAACATACTCTATATTTTACACGTAAAGACTTAAAAGCTCTTGCGAAAGGCAAAGAGATTTGCACCTCAATAAAAAACCTCATTTTAGCCAGAGTGGATAAATTTTATTATAGATTGTGACAATACAAAATAGTGTAAATTATAGCTTTAAGATTTAAAGAAAGAAGAATACTAAAAATAATGAAAAATGCCCCACACCCTAGCAAATTGTTATGCGAAGATGTAAATGCAAAACTTGGCTTATCTGTGATTAAAGCAGCTGAATAGCTTTCTATATCCCGTGTAGCATTTTCTAGGGTATCGGTAAAAATCCTTATAACGATATTTTCAGTGACAAATTCATTGGCAAAAAAATTCGTTTGAGACGAAAAATGCTAAAAATGTCTCAAAAAACATTAGGTCAACATTTGGGTGTTACTTTCCAACAAATCCAGAAATATGAAAACGGCTTAAATCGTGTCAGCGCAGGGCGCTTAAAAGAAATTTCCGATATCTTGAATGTTCCAGTTTTCTTTTTCTATGCCGATATCATCACAAAACAACAGCCCCCATACCACCATGATGAAATCGCATCAAGCACAGAAGAATACCTCCTTCTCAAAAGATTTAGAACGCTCACCTCGATAAAACAAAGAGCCTTTTTACAGCGCATCTCAGATGAAAATGCAAGCTAACATCACACGGATAGTACACACCACGCTCTATCACATGAGACATTATAATAAAATAATAAACTCTGTATTCAAATATTCATCACATATTCTTAATTAAAAACACCTCATGGGTTTAGGGAACTTATATCATTACCATCAATTATATCATTGCCATCAATGATGATATTTTACGACACAACGGGATAAATTTCCCCAAAAATTCTAAAAAATTTTTGTGCAAATTTTTAAAAAGCTTGCGTCTGAGCGCTTTTTATGGTCTTGCAAAGAACTGAAAAGCAAAAATACATAAAGGTCCTTTTTTACTTAAGCTTTTCTCTTTGCAAAAAGCAGGAGAAAGCCCATAAAGAGCACACAGGACCATGAGAGAGCCGCAAGGTTAATCAAAGGGATTTTAGCCCGAAAATAACAAAAGAGCTTGACTGTTAAAGGCAGCAAAGAAAAGCGCCATAAAGACAACAAGAGAGTTCTTTTTGCAAGAATAGAATTGGATAGAAACGATGAAAATTAATGGCAATGAAATTCGCCCTGGTAATGTGATCGAACATCAAGGAAGTTTATGGGTTGCAGTTAAATGCAACGCTGTAAAACCAGGAAAAGGTGGTGCATTTAACCAAGTTGAAATGAAAAATTTGATTGATGGTACAAAACTTAATGAACGATTTCGCGCTGCTGAGACCGTTGAACGCGTGCGCCTTGAACAAAAGGATTTCACATTTCTTTATCAACAAGGGGATGCTTTGGTCTTTATGGATTCAGAATCTTATGAACAACTTGAACTTCAAAAGGATTTTGTTGGTGAACGTGCTGCGTTTCTCCAAGATGGGATGACTGTCACAGTTGAACTTTATCAAGAAAAGCCTATCGGCATCTCACTTCCTGATCAAGTTGCTGTCACGATTGCGGAAGCCGATCCTGCCATCAAAGGACAAACGGTTACCTCCTCTTATAAACCCGCCATTCTTGAAAACGGGATTCGTATTCTTGTTCCCCCCTTTATGAATGCTGGTGAACGTATCATTGTAGACACCAATGAGTTGATTTATTTGCGTCGCGCAAATGAAAAAGATAAATAAAGGAATAAAAAATGGCCCATTCTGCAGTCATGAATGTCATGGTGCAAGCTGCAATGAAAGCAGGACGCTCGTTGGTGCGTGATTACGGTGAAGTGCAAAATTTGCAAGTATCTTTGAAAGGACCAGCAGATTATGTCAGCCAAGCAGATCGCAAAGCGGAAAAAATTATTTTCAATGAATTAAGCAAAGCGCGCCCCAAATTTGGTTTTCTAATGGAAGAATCTGAAGAAATCATTGGCGAAGATTCTCAACATCGTTTCATTGTTGACCCATTAGATGGCACCACAAATTTTCTCCATGGCATTCCTTTTTTTGCTGTTTCCATTGCCTTAGAAAGTCAAGGAAAAATCGTTGGTGGTGTCATTTACAATCCCGTAAGTGATGAACTCTTTACCGCAGAACGCGGGTGTGGTGCTTTTTTCAATGACCGACGCTGTCGCGTTTCTGCACGACGCAGACTAGAAGATTGTGTCATTGCTACAGGCATGCCTCATTTTGGTCGTCCAAATCATGGAACCTATCTTATTGAATTACGCAATGTGATGGCGGAAGTTGCCGGACTTCGCCGTTTTGGCGCTGCTGCTCTTGATTTAGCTTATGTTGCTGCTGGCCGAACCGATGGCTTTTGGGAAGACAATCTACAAATTTGGGATATGGCTGCTGGAATATTAATGGTTCGCGAAGCCGGTGGTTTTGTCACTGATAAAGAAGGCGGTAGCGATATATTTCGCAAAAAAAATATCATTGCTGGTAATGAACACATTCGCCTAAAATTAGAAAAAACCCTCAAAAAAGGCATTTAGGTCTCACACTTAGACCTTAGAAGTAGTGTCTTTATTAAAAGGCAATGCTAAAAGTTCAACTTTGCAACATCTCTATCTGGATATCCCTCATCACGCCACCTTATCTCTTATTGGCGCAACCTTATCTCTTATTGAATTGCGCAAGTAATGATGAAAGTTTCTGAACTTCGCCTTCTTAGCTACTGCTGCTCTTGAATTTAGCTTATGTCGCCGCAAGAAAAACCCATGGTTTTTTAGAAGATAACCTACACATTTTTGATAAAACTACCAGCATACTGATGCTTCGCGAAGCTGATAGTTTTGTCACTGATAAAGAAGGCAGCAGCGATATATTTCGCAAAAACACATCATTGCTTGCAATAAACACATTCGCCTAAAATTAGAAAAAACCCTTAGAACTTTAAAAAAAAACACGTGAAGAGAAAGTTTTAAATTTTCTTTCAAATAACGATAGGAAATAACTGATTAGATAGTGACAAAAAACATCACCACGAACAAAAAATGTACTTGCTATAAGCCCCCACAAAAGCAATCCCCAATAGCTTACCTTATTGACGTTTCTGTTATTCAAATTCCCCTGCAAACAAGCTGCAAAAGGCAATAAACACAAATCCCATCATAACAAAACGCCCCAAAAAGCAATTATCGAACCTGAGGCAAAAGCCTCTCCTACTTCTCTTGAGAGATCATTCTTACACTGCGCGCAAAAATATTGACTCTAGAAGAGCCCACTCTCTCCTTTTTGGTAAAAGCTGCTCTACATTACTCTCACTGCTTTTCAATATGTTTCACCACCGCGTGTGATAACAGAGGTTTCAGTAAATTCACCAATTCATACAATTGTTATCAGCTTCTCCTTCTTTTCAGCATTATTCTAAAGTATGCATCAAATAGGCATAAGATTTATTGCACTTCAAATAGTTATTTGTGAGAACCGCTGCCTGTATTTCATTCTCAAACTGTTCTTTATTTTTATCAATAGCCTCTTCCAGCATCTTTACCTTCTCATCCCCAAAGATAACTTGTAATTTTGTTTGTGTGGTAAGCTTCTCCCAAAAAATCAACCGGTTATCGCATTTCTCATTTGATGATTTCATCCACTCTTTAACGCCTAATTTGTAAGCTTCTTCAAATGTTGGTATCTTTTCATCAAGGACTAGGTCTTTTTTCTCTTCTTTATCTCTCTCTTTACAAACCTCCATTGCCCTTTCAACCGTAGAGTAACAACAACTTTTATCAAAGGCAATATATCCTTCTTTCACCGTATCAATAAGCATCTTATAGTAAATGAAAGTTTCTCTTGCCGCCTTATAATCACTGGAAACATCATACAATAAGGATAGAAGCTCTCTTTTACAAATGCATAGTACACTACTGTCACCAGGCATACTCCCAAATCCTCCCAGTTTTTTTAGCGTTTCATATTCTGTATATTTAGGTATATCTTCATAATAAATTTCCAAAGACTTTAACTCTTCATAGTATCCTGAAGCCTTTTCTTGTAGTTGCTGTTCGTATTCAGCTGTAATCATATCATCAATCATATATAACCACCAATGAAACAACAGCATTGTAGGCTTATAGCGCTTTTTTTTCGTCAAAGGGTCCACAAACTTTCGTAATGTGACACCATTCTGTCTCATGAATCGCACAACTTTAGGATAAGTTTCTTTAAAAATTGGACGCATCATTAATTCATTTATTCTTTCGATGTGCTCAGCAGTAAATTCTACTTCCAGCGCCTTTTCATAGAGAAAAAATATATCTACATATCCTTGAGCACAAATATCTTGTACCATTGGATGCTGCTGTTTTTTAGATTCATAAGATTCAGAAATGTATCCAATTTTTTTTATCTCTAATATACTCCTTTCCCATTCCTTTACTTCTTCATCCCATTGTTTAATCCATTTTTCTGGTATTCTTTGGGTTTTTTCAAAAAGATTCTGATCCCCTTGTGCAATAATATTTTGGTATATCGCGCACTCTCGATATTTTAGCTGCCATAATTTCTCAAACTGTTCAAGTTGTTCAATTAATTGCTTTTTATGGCTATTTGCGAACGCCAGCATCAAACTTTCCACAAAATAGGCTATAACTGCCACACTTAACAAAGTCTCCATTGAAAATTCGCAAAACCAAAGCACACCGAGTATGATAATGAATAAAATTGTATCTCCGAATCCTTTCCATACCTTTTTCATAACCTCTACAAAAACCTCTGCCACAACCTCAAAAAGATAGTTTAATATAACCATTCCTATGATAGCGATTGCCCCTATGACTATCAGTAATATGAAGCCCATTACCACTTCGCCCAATTCACTCATTCTTGCTTTCTTCTATTTTCACCAATATTTAACGCAGCTCTTTTATCGATTTCTCGATATTGTATCATTATGTATACATACGATTTAAAAATCACTACATATAATATTTTAATAAAAACAATACACAAAATATAGATATTTTTTCTGGTAAAATAGAACAATTTGTATTTAATAATGCTGTTTTAGTGATTTATGTACTTTAAAGAAAAGCCTTATAAGTCCTCAAAATGCATGATCCATGAAATATTGATTTTCAAAGTAATAAAAACCTTAATCCAACTAAACAGCAAAACATGGCTGCGTGCTCACACTGTTTTGTAAAATTGATAAAAAGCGTCTCTCTGCCTATTTATCAGCTCTTTTTTAAATAACCCAGCACCATCTATACTATGCCAGCACCCAATGTTGTGATAGCCCCTAAAACTTGAGACGATTCATGAAGAGGACTTATTCTTTCTAAAGTCTTTTATTCACGCGAGCTCTCTCTGCTTGCCACATACAAGAGACATGGTTTTGACTAATGCAACATAACCAAATTTGAAACGATAAATTCCATGTAAAATCTCTCATGAAAAACAATGAGTTATCATTATAAATCAACGTGACAGTGCTGTTATGAAGAGAACTCCTTGCTCATCTTAATAGTCCATAGCGATTTAACTGGAGATCGTTTTATATTTCGTACACAGAAGTGTCTTTATAAAAATACTTCATCTCAGGCAAAAAAAAGAACAGCCTATTAAAAAAGAAAAACATCTCAATGCTTGCCTTTCTTTTTTCCATGAGAGTTTCAAATTGATAAGCCTGTCTGAAAAGAGTGCTTTTTATGCCCTTAAAAATACTGCTCTTGTATCAAGATCACTTACTCAGATGAGAATTGCAGTTTAGCCAAATGCGCATAAACATTATTTTTTATAATGAGTTGTGTGTTCCTTCTTCCACAAGAGCGCCTTTATTCATCACGAGAATACGATCAGCTTTTAAAATTGTTGCCAAACGATGTGCAATGACCAAGGTTGTATGATTTGCATCAATCCTTCTAAGGCATCTTGCACTAACTTTTCACTGTTTGCATCTAAAGCAGATGTTGCTTCATCAAGAAGCGACGCTTTGATTTATAATAATAATTCAGATTTATAATAATAATTCATTTTTTGTATGTTGAATGAGAATCCCGATTATCGTAGGATTCTCTCATTTCAAACCTATTCCATGTTGAATCAACCAAAACCATGTCTTTTGCACTTTAACGAGCAAGGAGAGCCTGCATGAATTAAAAAAACTATTAAGAAAGGACTTAAAATGCCTATCATAAATCGTCTCAAGTGCCAAAGGCTGTAGCAACACCCACAAGTTGGTCAATATAATGATGATTCCGGCTTGCAGTAAGAGGGCTGCATTTCTTAAAATCACCCATGCAATACCGATGCGTTGTCTTTGCCCCCTAGAAAGCATAGTACCGCATTCTCCTACTTACGTATCCAAGCCACCTAGTAAAGCTTGAATAAATTCAAGTGCATTGGCTGCTTCAGTAGCGACAAAAATGTCCTCTTCATGAGTATGTTCAGCTCCAAAAAGAAGGACAGTTTGTAATTATTTTATTGTAAATCTTTATACTCTTTTATTTCAAGTCTTTATACTCTAGGAGAAAGGATTTATGGGTGTATTCAAACTGATTTTTAAATTTAAAAAACGCAGCCACCAAGATTTATTAGTCTCTAAGATTCCATCTATTTATATTGGATGCGTTTTCGAATTAATATTTAAAGTGCACTCTTTACAGCATAAAAAAAACCAATCACTTAACAATAGGGCAATCGTTTTGTTTAAAACCTTTGTACCCCATAAAAAGGAGGCTTTTACATGCCAATATTACCAAAACGATTTTTGAATTTAGAAAGACGACCACCGCGGTCTACAAGTGTTTGGGAGCCACCTGTCCATGCTGGATGCGTTCTTGGGTCAATATCTAGATTAAGAGTATCGCCTTCTTTTCCCCAAGTAGAGCGCGTTTTATATTGAGTTCCATCCGTCATAACAACGGTAATTGTGTGATAGTTGGGATGAATATTCGCTTTCATGCGTAAAAACCTTTTGCGTTTATAGAATGAAATAGCACTTGCTCGATTTTTTAAGTGCGCTTTCTTTGTCTTTTTGATACATTGATTAAAGTATTTATTCCTATAGCTGAGCACGCATCAAAAAACAAGTGTTCAAGATACATCATTGTATCAAGTGTTATAAATCCAACACAGTGAGCAAAATTTTATGACATTACGTTATCGTTCAGAAAAATCTACAAAGCCTTCCCCTAAGAAATCTTCATTCTCTTCGCTTGCAATTTTTTTTCCTTATCTTTTGCGCTATCGTTGGTTGTTTATTTTTGCCTTTCTAGCGTTATCTGTTGCTGCTCTTGTCACATTAGCTTTGCCTGTGGCTATCCGCCAAATGTTTGATCATGGGTTTTCTACTTCAAGCCATGGACATATCAATTTTTACTTCGGAATTTTGTTTATCTTAGCCTTGTTTCTCGCATTTGCTTCAGCAGCCCGTTATTACTGTGTTATCACCTTGGGAGAACGGATTGTTGCCGATTTACGGCGTGATGTGTTTGTTCATATTATGAAACTTTCTCCTGCTTTTTTTGATCGGTCACATTCAGGAGAGATTGTTTCAAGGCTTCTCACAGATACCACACAAATAAAATTAGCTGTGGGTTCTACTGCCTCTACCGCTTTGCGTCAGTTGATTATCGTGATCGGAGCCGTTGTGATGATGGTGATCACCAATGCTAAATTGTCTTTGTTGGTTTTGGCTGCTATTCCTGTTGTGGCCATTCCCTTGGTCGTGTTTGGACGTAAAGTTCGCTCTCGTACCCGTGCGGCGCAAGATCGTCTCGCAGATGCCAATGCTGTTGCTACAGAGCAGGTAAGTGCTATTCGCACTGTGCAAGCTTTTACCGCAGAAAAACTCGTTGCAACACGTTTTTCACAATTGATAGAACGTGCTTTTCAAACAGCACGTGCTTCTGTGATCTTACGCTCCTTTTTTACGGGGGTTGCAATTTTTTTGGTTTTTAGCAGTGTGGTTGCTGTTTTATGGATTGGATCGCGCGATGTTTTGAATGGAACGATGACAGGCGGGACATTAGGGCAATTTGTCCTTTATGCGGTTTTTGGAGCTTCTACTTTTGCGCAATTATCGGAACTGGGAGCAGAATTAATCCAAGCAGCAGGCGCTGCTGAACGGCTTGCCGAATTGTTACAAGAGCAACCTACTATTGTAGCTCCTAAAAATCCTTTATCATTAGGACAACCTGTTCGAGGCGAACTTGTTTTTGATCAGGTTGATTTTACCTATCTTTCTAGACCACAAGAGAAGATTTTACGCTCGCTTTCTTTTTCTGTGAAAGCAGGTGAAACGGTTGCTTTTGTTGGGGCTTCAGGAGCAGGAAAAAGCAGCATTTTTTCTTTGATCCTTCGTTTTTATGACCCGATAAGTGGAACAATTCGGTTAGATGGCATGGAAATTAATCGCCTTTCTTTACAAGATTTACGCAGCGCAATTTCTTATGTTCCACAGGATGTCGCCATTTTTGATGGAACATTGCGTGATAATATTATTTTTGGAACTGAAAATACCCATGAAGAGGAAATCCTTGCTGCCGCTAAGGCGGCTAATGCACTTGAATTTATTCAAGCTTTACCAGATGGCTTGGATACGCAAGTAGGAGAACGTGGTACCATGCTTTCTGGAGGGCAAAAACAACGCATCGGTATTGCACGGGCAATTTTAAGAAATGCGCCCCTGTTACTGCTTGATGAAGCAACATCTGCTTTAGATGCAAACAGTGAAAAGTTGGTGCAAGATGCCTTAGAAGGATTGATGCAAAATCGTACAACCTTGGTCATTGCACATCGTTTGGCAACAATTTTAAAAGCTGATCGCATTCTCGTGATGGATAAAGGCGCTCTTGTGGAAGAAGGAACCCATGCAGAACTTGTGGCAAAAAATGGCGTCTATGCTTACCTCGCAAAACTCCAATTTTCACCGGAGTAAGTGATCTTGATACAAGAGCCGTATCTTTAAGGGCATAAAAAGCGCTCCTTTTCAGATAGGCTTATCAATTTGAACTTCTCATGGAAAAAAGAAAAGCAAGCATTGAGATGTTTTTCTTTTTTAACGGGCTGTTCTTTTTTCTGTGCAAGATAGAGCATTTTTATAAAAATACTTCATCTGTGTACAGAGTATAAAATGATACCCAGTTAACCTCTATGAGCTATTAAGATGTGCAAGAAGCTCTCTTCATAACAGCACCGTCGCATTGATTTATAAAGATAATCCATTGTTTTTTATGAGAGATCATGAATAGCATAGGATTTTCTCATGCCAAACCCTTATAGTGAGTCAAAAAAATCTCTTGGCTTACACATCACAAACAGAGTTGGCGTGTGGAGTGAAACTGTACAAGAAAGAAGTAAAATACCTCTCTTACCCCTTTAAGTACCAAGAGCTGTCACAACATTGGCACACTGAAAGCATATACGCTGTTGACAAAGAGTAATAATTGGGTGCTCGATTACTGAGAGCCCCTTATGCGGCTCATTTGATAGGCTCTAGGGACACAAGCTCTACCCTAAAGACTGACCACATTCTTAAAAAAAACTGAATATGAAAAATTTTTCATGCCCTCTATCACTGCCATAAACAAAAGTGTTTACCGAAAATCATGACAAATTGTAATGAACAAATAGGCTTCTCTCATCTGCAAGAGTATCCTTTTATTCTCTTTCAAAAAAACGAACACTTTTTGAATATTGTTTGCAGATCCGTATTATTGAAAAAGAGCAAAGACTTTCTCAGCGCTTTTGGGGTTCTTATAACTTTTGTGTAAGCACATATAAGCAACAGCTTTTATAATAAATCGGCTTTTGGCAAAATCGTAAAATTTTATCAAATTTATTGTTTGTAAATATCACCACGACCACTGCTCTGCTCTTGCAGATACGCAACCTTAAAAACACGTTCTTTTTGCTCACAAATTGTCTCTCCAGCTCTCTCTTCCAGTCATAGCCTATAAAATAAGGATAGAGTACTTTAATTGGACACCATCTTCTCACACCACCACCAACGCCATCATTTATTATATTTACAGCCCTCAACTTTATAGCAACCCTTGTCATGCTTTAAGAAGGCACGTTAACGATGATAGGAACATGTACAAAGACGAAGGTATTTATGTTTTAAAGCTTGCACCAAATCATAATTTTTTTGTATAGCGAGCCAAGCGTATGCAGCACTGACACCCTAACCATTTCAAACCGTTCAGCTGTTTTAGCAACAGATAAGCCAAGTTCTACGATTATATCTTCAACCATGAATTCACCGAGGAGCAGAGGATTTTCCATCATTTTTTAGCGCTCCCTCTTCAATGATCCTCTAGACAATCAACTCATTCAGCATCTATACTAGCAAAGCGAAATATTACGTGCTAATTTTTCTTTACAATCATTAACCAAGAACCCTCAAAATAACCTTTTAGTGAATAGAGCTAAAAGGATGAGTCCTTCAAAATCATTTGGTAATATAGCTATACCAAGAGCACCTAAAATACGCCCTAATTGCTCAGTATAGGCGACCTTCCCCCTTTTATCGTATCAGTCTTGTAGAAGGCTTTAAGTCCTTTATGTTTAAATCAAAAAATCATAATTGGATTATATTACATAAAGATGCTTTTTCTTATTTTTCCATTTAACACACGATAAGGTACCATTTAGGCAGCATGAGAAGCTTTCCCCTTATATCATGATTTCAGAAGCCGCATGAGAAAAACAAAATAAGCCGTTTGGGTATCTCAAGGTCAAGGATGCCGTTAGGCGCAGCAACCTTTAAAGAATTGCCTTGAGCTTAAGGATCACGGCTTGTTAGTCCTCTCATTAAACGCGGGTCTGATGTTATGATTTTGGAGAGCGATTATTAAGAATTTGAGAGGCAGATAGCCTCTCATCTTGATTTGTATGCAAACGAATTGCACTCTATTTATTCAGGGAGAATAAGAACATACCCAGGAGGTGCTAAACGGAATAAGAGAGCATCGTAACCCCAACTAGCAGACAGGCAGCAAATAGAAAAAACGCCTTCAGCAATTGCCATGAGTAATGCGAACGATATACCGGCTTCATCTGCTGTTGCTTCGCGGCGTTGTAAGTAGTATCCGACAAAAAAGAAAAAGCACGTTAATCCACTCGCACCCGCAAAGAAGCTTAGTACGGCATGAACCGGTCCACGTATGCTGAGCAAGATAATAAAAATTATGAAAGTAAATACTGTAAAGATCCCTTCGAATACCCCACGCACCATATGGCACAATTTTCGCATCATAATTACAGAAAAGCTCTGTTCTGCGTATCGATTTTTTCTTTTGATGCTTGTATTCTTAGAAGATATACTATCCACAACTCCCCCCATATTTTAAGACAAAACGCTGTGAAATTAGCTATTTGTAATTATATCATCACAAAATACAAGAAAAATTTATCCATTTTAATGAAAAAATAGGTGCTTTATTGAGGTGCAAATCTATTTTGTTAGCAAGAGTTATTCAATTCGTTCGTCAATAGAAAGACTACCCCCATTGCAGAGGAAGCTATCTTGACGCACAAAAACTTCATAAGCTGTATATCAAAATCCACTCAGACATCAAAACTCTCCAATATACCCGCTTTTCTACCTTTGAAACTGCAATAAAATGGATTCTACCGATGACAAGCAATGATAATATGAAAAAGAAAAAATATCACAAAATCAAACTCTTCAAAACAGCCTTAGCTTTATGATTTCACTCACAAAATAAGTGCCACCTCATAAACGATAACACACTAAGATGCTGTGCATTCACAAATTTCCTTTAAAGAACCCATCTCCCCTTCCCGAAATCGCACACTTCTCACCTCTCCCGCGATCTTATATCTCGAGGACACCCACTAAAGAATTTGAAAATGTCCAAGGAGAAAACTCTCTGAGAAAGCTTTCAAACCTAAAACGCCCTCGCCATTTTTATCATGATGAGGGCACCCAAAAAACACGCAGAAACATGTAAAACCTCTCCGCATTTAGGTATAGGGTTTGTGCTTCAAGCGCACGCTTTTTCTTGTTCTGTTGTCCATTGTCCCAAAGCCGCAAGATGATTCATCAAAGCCCGATGACGAAATGCCTTCTGTGCAACAGCAATATTCTCATCTTTTCCAGCCCATGCTTTTAAAGCAGATGCTTGCAATGCTCGTCCATAGGAAAAGGTCAATTTCCAAGGCAATGCGCCCAAAGAATTCATGGCAGATAAATGCGCCGTTGCTTCCTGATCAGACTGCCCTCCAGAAAGAAAAGCAATTCCAGGAACAGCGGCAGGAACAGTCTGTTTAAGCACTTGGACGGTCCTTTCAGCAACTTCTTCAACAGAAGCCTTGCGCGCATCCTTTCCATCAATCACCATATTAGGCTTTAAAATCATCCCCTCCAAAAGAACACGAGCTTCAAACAATTCTTTAAAGACAGTCTGTAAAACAGCTTTTGTCACCTCAAAACAACGCGCAATGGAATGCCCACACGATGATCCATCCATCAACACTTCCGGCTCAACAATCGGCACAATATTGAACTTCTGACACAAGGCAGCATAGCGTGCAAGAGCTTGTGCATTTTGTCTTATGGCTCCTCTTGTTGGCAAAGTGTGTTCATTAATAGCAATTACCGCACGCCATTTAGCAAAACGTGCTCCCAAAGCATAATAGTCTTTTAGCCGCTCACGAAGACCATCCAACCCTTCAGTAATTGTCTCTTGGGGAAAAGCGGATAAAGGCTTTGCACCGGTATCAACTTTAATCCCTGGCAAAGCGCCTGCATCCCGAATAAGATCCGTCAACATTTTCCCAGTTGATGCTTTTTGCCGAATGGTTTCATCAAATAAAATAACCCCAGATATGGCACTTTCCATTGCTTCTTTTGTACTAAAAAGCATTTCACGATAAGCACGGCGCCTATCTTCATTGGATTCAACACCAATACTTTCAAAACGCTTTCCAATGGTCGCCGTACTTTCATCTGCCGCCAAAATACCTTTACCCGCATGCACCAAAGCAAGTGCAATATCTTCAAGCCGTTCATTCATAAAAAATTCCTCTTTATTTTGTCTCAAAATTTCATTTTGTCTTAAAACTTCTAAAAATATTTTTTTAATTTCTAAAAATGCGTAACACTATCAAAACACCCTTAAACGACCGTATAGTTTTTCTTTAACCTTCTCTTCAAAGAAACCCTTTAACCCTGCATAAGGGCAAGAATGCCAGGCAGAACCTTACCTTCCATCCATTCCAAAAAAGCTCCTCCAGCAGTCGAGAGATAAGTAAAATCATTGGCAACACCAGCATGATTAAGAGCAAAAACTGTATCGCCCCCTCCCGCAATTGAAACCAACTTTCCTGTCAAACTACGTTCTGCCGCATGGCGTGCAACGGCAATAGTTCCCTTGTCAAAAGGAGACATCTCAAAAACACCAAGGGGTCCATTCCACACAAGAGTAGCAGCTTCATCAATCGCAGCATTGATATGCGCAATAGAGCGCGTCCCAATATCCAATATCATGCCATCTTGTGGAATATCCTCAATGTCATAAAGACGATGCGGTGCATCTTTTTCAAAACGAAATCCAACGACAGCATCTACGGGGAGCAAAAGCGTACATTGACACTCTTGCGCTTTTTTAATAATTTTTTTTACCGTCTCCATCAATGCATGTTCACACAGTGACTTACCAACAGACACACCTTGCGCTGCTAAAAAACTGTTAGCCATCCCCCCACCAATAATCAAAGAGTCAACTTTTTCCACCAAATGATTGAGCACAAAAAGCTTGCTGGAAACTTTCGCTCCTCCCACAATGGCAACCACAGGACGTGCTGGATTGCCAAGTCCTTTTTCTAATGCCTGCAATTCACCTTGCAAAGAGCGCCCTGCATAAGAAGGCAACAAATGCGTTATTCCCTCCACCGAAGCATGGGCACGATGAGAAACTGAAAAAGCATCATTGACATAGAGATCCCCATTATGAGCCAAAGCTTCCGCAAAAGAACAATCATTCTTTTCTTCACCAGCATAAAAGCGAACATTTTCAAGCAGTAAAACACCACTATTTTGTAATGACTCAACAGCAACTTGCACCGCAGAACCGATACAGTCAGGAGCAAAAGCAACCGGCTGATTAATGATCTTTTCCAGCACTTGCACAACAGGACGGAGTGAAAACTCTTGCTCTACCTTTCCTTTGGGGCGACCACAATGAGAAAGCAGAATAAGTTTAGCACCACGCTTTTGTAGCTCAATGATTGTTTCTTTATGTCGTTGAAGACGCGTCGTATCACAGACCTTGCCTTGCGCCATTGGCACATTAAAATCCACCCGCATAAGAACACGTTTGCCCAAAACATCAACATCATCAAGTGTACGAAACCCCATCACTGCTTCCTTTTCACTTTCCATTGTTTCAAATAAAAACGCATCCAACAACCCTGCCCACTTTTCTTTCCACTCATCTCCCTCTTTTCTTTTACAAGAGATCCACGACAGCCTATCTCTCCACCCTCTGCTTAAAAAGCCAAAGCTTCATCGTCAAATGTACAAAAGCCCACCATTGCTCTTAACCTTCATATCCCATTGTAGCAAACAAATTGTGGCAAACAAATGCATTGGCTCAACTTGATCTCTATTAAAGCTTTCTTTTACTTCTAGGCAAAAGAATTTACATCTCCTAATTTTCTGACGTTTTCTCAAAGGGTGTCTCGTTCAGATCTTACTTTTTCAAAGTTTACTCTTTTATTCAGCTTTTAAACGCACGTATTGACTCAGTATTAAAACAAAACACATCATCAATTTTTCAATAGTTTCTTCTCTCTAGCGCATGAGAACAACAGCCTCTATCTGTTTTTCTCAAAATTGCACAAAAATGAGACTTTTCCCTATAAAAAGAGGACCCTAAGGTCCTCTTATATTGTCTTAGCAAAAGCCACAGCCGTATCACTCATACGGTTAGAAAAGCCCCATTCATTATCATACCAAACCAAAACGCGACAGAGCTTACCATCAATCACTTTTGTTTGATCATTGTGGAAAATAGCTGAATGAGGATTATGATTAAAATCACAACTCACGAGTTTTTCTTCTGTAGTATCCAAAACGCCCTTCAAAGGACCTTGTGCAGCAGCAGCAATAGCTGTATTAATTTCTTCAATTGTTGTGGAACGCTTCGCAGTAAATGTCAAATCAACCACAGAAACATTAGGGGTCGGAACACGAATCGATACACCATCAAGCAATCCCTTTAATTCTGGTAAGACCAACCCCACAGCTTTTGCCGCTCCTGTTGAGGTAGGAATCATAGAAAGAGCTGCCGCACGTGCACGATAAAGGTCACGATGCATTGTATCCAACACAGGTTGATCACCTGTATAAGAATGGATTGTTGTCATAAAACCCTTTTCAATGCCCACCGTGTTGTGCAAAACTTGTGCTACAGGCGCCAAACAATTGGTTGTACAAGAAGCATTTGAAACAACGCGATGCTCGCTGCTTAAAGATTGATGATTAACCCCATAGACGACCGTAAGATCTGCTCCTTCAGAAGGCGCAGAAACAAGAACACGCTTTGCCCCAGCATCCAAATGAGCACTTGCTTTATCACGCGCAGTAAAAATGCCCGTACATTCCAAAGCAATATCGATATCCAAATCTTTCCAAGGCAATAGAGCAGGATCGCGCTCTGCGCATACCTTTATTAAACCACCCCCCACATCAATAGCATCCCCTACCACCTTAACGGTCCCAGGGAAACGCCCATGAACTGAATCATAGCGCAACAAATGGGCATTTGTTTCCACCGATCCCAAATCATTAATTGCGACCACTTCAAGATCTTTCCGTTCACTTTCCACAAGTGCACGTAAAATATTGCGACCAATACGACCAAACCCATTAATTGCAACACGAACTGTCATTTCACATGTTTCCTCATCAATTTTTTAAGCACAACATTTAAAAAACAATAAATGGGTATTTCACCAATCCAAAATCATTAATTCCCACAATGTCAATATCTTGATCACTCACCCACTTATCCACAATAATGCACAAGATCATCCACAACACTGCACAGAATATGATGCCCTAAAACCACCCCATTCATGACAACACAAACCGTCATTTTGTCTTTTCTTCTTTGATCTTTCCAAGTTCTTTTTCAACAGTGGCGACCACATTCTCACAAGTAATACCGAAATGTGCATAAAGGGCATCAATTGTTCCACTTGCCCCAAAGCCCTCCATACCGATAAACACACCATCACAGCCAATAAAACGGTCCCACCCTTGGGCGACGGCAGCTTCAATGGCAATTTTAATCGGTGCATCTCCAATGAGAGCACGCTGATAAGAGAGAGACTGTTGAGAAAAGAGTTCAAAACAAGGCACAGAAACCACACGCGTTGGGATGCCTTTTTTTTCTAAGACTTCATGCGCTTTTACTGCAATTTGCAATTCTGAACCAGAAGCAAACAGCGTCACTTGAGCATCATCGCTAGCTGTTAGAAATTCATAAGCACCAAGCATACAAAGATTTTCTTCTTCATACTCTTGACGCAAAAGCGGTAGATTTTGTCGACTCAAGGCCAAGGTAGAAGGCGTCCCGCGTGCTTTCAGAGCCAATTGCCAACATTCCACTGTCTCCATAGCATCAGCAGGGCGGAACACAAGATGATTAGGCATTGCGCGCAGGCAAGCTAAATGCTCCACGGGTTGATGCGTCGGCCCATCCTCACCAAGACCGATAGAATCATGAGTCATGACATAAATCACCCGCAACCCCATGAGAGAAGACAAACGCATAGCTGGACGCATATAATCAGAAAAGCATAAAAAGGTTCCCCCATAAGGAATAAAGCCGCCATAAAGGGCAAGACCATTCATCACAGCTCCCATTGCATGTTCGCGAATTCCATAATGCAGATAGCGCCCTGAAAAATCTTCAGCAGAGATACTTTTCATCTGGCTGCTTTTGGTATTATTAGATCCGGTTAGATCAGCCGAACCACCAATGGTCTCAGTAACGACTCCATTGATAACTTCAAGAGCCATTTCCGAAGCTTTACGCGTAGCAACAACGGGGCACTCTTCAACGAGTTTCTGTTTATAAGTATCAATAGCGCCATCAAATCCACCCACGAGATCGCCCCGCATCAATCTTTCAAACTCCACACGCTCTGAGACAGGAAGATCAGCAAATTTTGCTTCCCACTTTTGCCGCCTTTTAGCAGCATTAAGCCCTGCCAAGCGCCAATTATCCAGAATATCAGCTGGAATAACGAAAGGCTCAGCATCCCACCCTAAAGCGATACGGGTTTCAGCGATTTCTCGTGCGCCTAAAGGGGCTCCATGAACTTTATTGGTACCCGCTTTATTTGGCGCTCCAAAACCAATTGTTGTTTTACAAGCGATCAAAGTTGGTTTATCAGAATTTTGTGCCGCCTCAATAGCCCGTGCAATTGCTGCTTGATCATGCCCATTGACTTTATGTGTCTCCCAACCAGATGCTTTAAAACGCGCAATCTGATCAGTACTGTCAGCAAGGGAAATCTCTCCATCGATAGAAATATTATTATCGTCCCACAACACAATAAGCTTATTGAGTTTCAAATGACCAGCAAGAGAAATCGCTTCTTGAGATATCCCTTCCATAAGGCACCCATCGCCCACCAACGCGTAAGTGTAATGGTTGATAAGATCGCCAAAACGGGCATTTTGCAAACGCTCCCCAAGAGCCATTCCCACGGCATTTGCCAACCCTTGTCCAAGAGGACCAGTGGTTGTTTCGATTCCTGCCACATGCCCATATTCTGGATGCCCAGCAAGCTTTGCCCCTAATTGGCGAAAGTTTTTAAGATCTTCAATGCCAATATCTTCATAACCAGAAAGATACAAGAGAGCATAAAGCAACATAGACCCATGCCCCGCCGATAATACAAAACGATCACGGTTAGGCCAACGAGGTTTTTTGGGGTCATGAGCAAGAAATTGTGTATAAAGAGCCGTAGCAATATCGGCTGCTCCCATTGGCAAGCCTGGATGACCAGAATTTGCTTTTTCAATCGCATCAATAGCAAGAAAACGGATAGCATTGGCCATCTGATTCTGTTGGTGGGTGTTTGTCATGAATAATCGACCATTTCGTTAAATACGTTATTCTGTTGCTTTTTCCGTATTCTCTTAAAATTCTCAAGAAATACTATTTTCTAACCATTAGCGTGAGACTTTTTGCCACCACTTCAATAGCATTAATAACATTCCCCTCACGCGTCCTGTATATCCATGTCATTTATGCCAATACGCACAAAAAATCCAGCTTTTAATTTATATCTCACCCCTGCTTTGCTTGCTAAAATATCCTACATACTTAAAAATAAAACGCACACAACACAAGAGTGAAAGTGATTCGTTTTTGCATAACACATTGATAAAGGATACAATTACCCAAAGGATAAAAGCAATGAACCAAGAGACTACAGTTCTACAAGATGCTCTAGAGCACCTAGAAAAGGCACTTAGAACTTTAGAGATCACCATAATAAACCGCAATGCCGTTATTGATAAAAATAACGAATGGGAAGAAGAAATCCAACGAATGAATGCTGACCGCAGCCATCTTGCCCAAGCGCTTGACAAAGCTGAAGCCCAAATTGAACGCTTAGAGTCCGTAAACAAAGAAGTTTCCAAACGTCTTATTAAAGCAATGGAAACAATTCGTGTCGTCATTGATAGATAAAGGTTTGAATGTATGGAAACTGTTTCCGTTACCATTGATGGTAAAATTTATCGCATGGCTTGTGATAAAGGACAAGAACGTCGTCTTATTGCGCTTGCTGCTCAATTGGATCAATATATCACACATTTAAAGAACAATTTTGGTGAAATTGGCGACCATCGTTTATCGGTTATGGCGGGCATAATGATTATCGATGAAATGGAAGAAATAAAACGAGAAAATAAAAAATTACAAGAAGACTACAATGCTCTTTTACGACTCCACAACGAAAGAGACCGCACCATGGGGAAAATTATGCGTGACACCACACAACGCATTGAAAACCTCACCAACCAATTGCTCAAAGATGATCAAAACAGTACAAACATTCAAGAACAGGAACAGGAAGATTTCTAAAAGCACATTAGCGTGTAATAAACCAGAAATTTGAATTTCCGCCCACACCTTACAGGATAAAAATTCTTAAACCCACACCAATCTGTAAATAGTCCGGTTTTTTATAGAGAGGATTCCAGCTACTCACTATTTATAGGATTAACTTAAAACTCAACAAGAGAGCCTGCCCCTGAATATTTCACCCCTGCACAAACACTTCCTATATCAAGAAGGCAACCTTATATCACCACACTTCAAATGAGATGTCTTTTAACAGCGCAACAAGATAACAAAACCAACATCATTGTAAAAAAATCATACAAATGACAACAGCAACAAACAAATAAAGCGTCCTCCAAAAAAAGAGCTATATTCATGTTTCCTATGAATACATACCAAAAGTCCTTGCCCCTAGATAATATCAAGCAGATTCAATATATATTTAAGATATATTAAAAAATAACCTTATCTATTATACCATAAAATACCGCCATTTGATAATATAAGCACCATGGAATCTTGGCACCTGAAATATCCATTAGAGGGAACCCACCGAGAAGAGCCGTATCGTTTATAAACCAGCGTGAACTTTAGTATTTTCATCCTTTAGAGCAGGAAAAAAGCCAAACCCGAAGATTATGTTAATCTCATACAACTTCAAACATCATAAATAACAATAATAGCTCTTGAAAACATTCCCTACCACCATCTTTATCCTTATACTCTCTCCTCAGCTCTCAAAACGCCGTGCTTAATAAAAGAAAGAGCAAACCGGTACCATCATTATGAACACCCTCAATATTGCGCCCCCTTGGCTCGTAAAACGATTCATAAGAGGGGCACCTTTCTTGTACAGTTTTTTACCCATACCCCCACCCACTTGTAAGCAAATAGTCATGATTGACAAAACATGCACAAATTTAAAATAAGACAATCTTGCGGTATTCAGAATTTTGATAGAATATAAAGAACGCTATATTATCATTATAAATCAATATGCTTCAAATGTGCCGACAAAACATATTTTTAAAACACATTCACCCATCACTTTTTCTCATGACATACCAGCATGATTTTTTAGGCACATAATTTTATTCAATTCTGTTTGCAAAAATTAAAAATGAGAAAAATTTCAAGGCTCTCATTCAAAAAGCAAAAGAATGAACTCTCATTATCAATGAACATCTTGCTCGTATAAACATCAATAAAAAATCCCCAATATGCCTCAATGAAATAAAAGGGGCTCTCTCATTAAATGCCCTACCGCAAAAGCAGCTTCCTCAGAACTAAAACAAAAATCAACAGACAACATCACCGCCTCTGCTTTCATCCCCAAACTGGACGACCTAACACAACACCTTGCTATCTTACGATGAGAAATAAAAGAATAATGGATCTATGGAGGCATTCACAAGAAGCGCACACCCGTTGTTTTAAAACCTATTCAAAGACGCATGAAAAAACACCATGCGTAAATGGCTCAAATCCCTTTCGTTCCATCTTGAGAGACAGAAGCAATACGCAAGAGATTTGTCGCTCCAGGCGTTCCAAGAGGAACGCCAGCTGTCACAAGAAAGCGATCGCCCCCTTTACAAAAGCCTTCCTGAAATGCAATAGCTGCTGCACGATCAACCATATCCTCTAAACTCCGTGCATCTTGCGTGACCACACAATGAAGCCCCCAGACTAAAGCCAAACGCCGCGCTGTCTCCACAATGGGAGATAAAGCAATAATCGGTCTATTGGGACGTTCACGAGAAGCGCGCACACCCGTTGTTCCTGAAGCCGTATAGGCAACAATAGCTGCTAGCGCAAGTGTTTCAGCAATCTGACGCGCAGCAAGAGAAATCGCATCCGTTCCTGTTGATTCTGGTGCTGGATGCTGTGCCCCAACCTGAGCGGCATAAGTATGATCTTGTTCGATTTGCCGCGCGATTCGATCCATCATAAGCACGGCTTCTTCCGGATAACGACCAGAAGCAGATTCAGCAGACAACATCACCGCATCTGTTCCTGCATAAACTGCTGTAGCAACATCCGACACTTCTGCGCGTGTTGGAACAGAAGATGAGATCATTGATTCGAGCATTTGTGTTGCCACCACAACAGGCTTTCCTGCTAAACGACAAGCTTTTATGAGCTCCATCTGAAGTGCAGGAACCCTTTCCAAAGGCATTTCCACTCCGAGATCACCCCGTGCAATCATAATACCATCGGATACATCAATAATTTTCTCTATATGCTCCAAGGCTTGAGGCTTTTCGATTTTTGCCATCAAAGACACCTTGCTTTTCGTCAACCGACGCACCGCTATAATATCTTCTGGACGTTGAATAAAAGAAAGAGCAACCCAATCAACAGGCTGCTGTAAAAGAGCCTGAAGATCCTCCTTATCTTTTAACGTCATCGAATCAAAAGGCAAAATTGTATCGGGAAAACTGACACCCTTTCGATCAGAAATACGGGTTCCAGCAATCACGCGACACTGTATAGAATGACCATCACAAACTTGCGCACGCAGTTCCAGTTTTCCATCATCAATCAACAAGCGATCCCCTGGTTTAACAGCCGAAAATACATCCTCATGAGGGAAAAAAACACGCTGTGCATCACCAAGGACATCGCGATTATCTAACGTAAAGCTTTGCCCAACACGCAAATCTTCTTGACCCTTAGTAAAGCGCCCCACACGCAGTTTTGGTCCCTGAAGATCCACTAAAATACCAATGGGTCGCCGAACTGTTTTTTCCACTTCTCGTATAGACTTGACCAAATCACCCATCATATCACGATCAGTATGGCTCATATTAAGACGAAAAACGTCTGCCCCTGCCCTAAAAAGCTTCTCAATCATTTCACTCGAAAAAGAAGAAGGGCCAAGAGTCGCAATAATTTTTACTTTACGTGCACGTTTCACGGCGGAGAATTTCCTGAAAGAGAAGGGACAACAGAATTGTTTAACAAAGACTCATCCGTCAACTGTACCATCCAACTGGTTTGATTTCCGGTATCGATTTCTTTAAATTCAGCCTTTTGATATCCTCGAGGGAAACAATCATGAACCCCTTGAATGGTAAATTGGCTATCTTGCACACACATGGTTACAGAGCCTGCCCAATTCCCTTTTTTTTGTGCCCCTTCCGCATAAAAATAATAAAACCGTGAAGCAAGAGGCCCCTCAATTAAAGTTTTACACTCCGTCACGGGTACCGTCCACCAGCCTTCGCTCACCCACCCTGAAAATGTACGATATCCAAGAGCAACCCCTACAGACTGTTGGGTTGTATTACAAACCCTAAAGTCAGCTTTTGCAAAAACAACAAGGGGAAACAAGAGCAAAATGCTCAAAAGAAAAACCTTTAATCCTTTTTGAAACACCCAATATCGTTTTTTTAAAATCACAAAACTTCCTCTATAATGTCAAATTCTCAAAACAAATTACACACTTCTTTTTCAAAAGCTTTTCAAGTCTAAAACATATATTTTTACATTTTTCTTTTTATAGCCCTTTTATCAATGCATATATCTTAAAAATTTTACAAAATATTTAAAGTCAATTTGTAAAAAAGCTGTGTAGCTTGATTTACTTTTTGTTTTTCAAGCTTTTTCAACATAAATTCGTCGTCGAAAAACAACTTAGAATATATAACTTGGAGAAAAATACAATGAACGATACAGTAACCGATCAAACACACGCTATATCCGTAAACCAATTACGCTCTTTTATCGAACGTATTGAACGACTAGAAGAAGAGAAAAAAACTATTTCTGATGATATTAAAGACGTTTACACTGAACTTAAAGGCTCTGGTTTTGATAGTAAAGCCGTTCGCAGCATTATAAGGTTGCGTAAAAAAGAAGAGCATGAAAGAATGGAAGAAGAAGCCATCATTGAGCTTTATAAAAATGCGCTTGGTATGAATTAAAGACATTGATAACATTTGATTTTTTAAGAAAAGAAAACGCAAAAAAACAAATGAATGTATAAAAATTTCACCCAACAATAAGCAGTTTGTGTAACTTGTAACGAGACTATCGGTCACAGAATACACAATATTGCAACAGCCCTCACATTTAAAAGGATTTATACAGAAAATTTTTATTCTTGTTCTTCAATTATTTTTATCCACACAAACCCTCACTTGTACGCCAATCCAGTTTGTGATGTGCAAGAGAGGTGATTTTTATGATTAAACATCAATAAATTTGAAGTGAGAAAGTCTTCCGATATTGAGAACTCTCTTCAAATTGAAAAAAATGAATGATGATGATAAATCAATTTATTATCTACGAAAATAAACATATGAAAGTGGTCAGCAGTTGAAATCCGCTAAACGAGAGTCTGAACTGTTTACAAACGAAGAAATGGAGATCTTCGTCTTTTAGGATAGGCAGAAATTCAGCATATTTACACATTTGATAAAAGACCCTTGATAGAACTTTAAATAGAACTTTATTCGAACTTATTGACAGAATCGTACAGATCATTGATTCGAGAGGTTAGAATGTGGTCTCTCCATTTCCCAGAAATCATCAAATAGTCTTTGGCATAGCCTTCTTGTTCAAAATGAAGGCGTTTTAATAAACGTTCGCTTTTTATGTTCTCAGGTCTATAATTTGCCATCACTCTATGCAGATGATAAACATGAAAGATATGGCGTATTAGCGCCGATAAACTCTCAAACATGAGACCTTTGCCTTGTTGTTTTTCATCAAGAGAAAAACCAAAATGACAGGCTTGAAAAACACCCCGAACCACATTTGTAAAGTTGACAATACCGATAATTGTGTTTTCATTTTTTAATCGTAGGGCATATCGATATGCTTGTCCTTGTGCACTTTCATAAGCAAATGCACTGGCTCGTGTTTCCCAAGCTGTTAGGCTGTGATACCCATCAGATCTTAACGGTTCAAAAGGACGCAGGTGATTCGCATTACGGAGGTAATAAGAAGACAGTTCAGCAGCATCTTCTAAACCGATCAATGTGGAAATTGTGCGCTGTGTTTTAATTGCCATCATTTTCTCCTCCTAGAAATGTCACAATAACACGTTGATTTATCCTAACAAATCATCACTTTTAAACTTAAATCATAATGTCGAATACAATAAGCTTTCCTCATCACAACACCTCTCACGTTAGAATCAATGAGGATCATTTGCTTTTCCGTCATAAGCGGGGGTGGTATGTTTAAAGCATAAGGTAAAGACAAGGGAATGTTTTTTACGAATGCTCTCAAATTTCAAGGAGCGCTGTAACAACATTGGGGACTGACAATGTGTGTAATGGAACTAGCATACTTCCATATACAAAATTTCGAAAAAACTCACAGCAAAGATAGTTTTGTTTCTTTGCCTTGTAAGCTCAGAGCATGCTTGTTTTGCGCTATCATATCACTATAGCTGCCCGCATACAAAACCCAATGACCATCACCTTGAAAAGCTATATATTACAGTGCGATTTAAAAAGTTTCTGCCATGACTCATCAACAACACTGTTCGCGCAAAATCCGCCATAAGATCTCGTAACAAATCCCAAAAAACGTGATAATGCAATATAAATCTCTTAAAATGTTTTAGATATTACTGTGAACACGCTTCCATTTCTTCGCGTAAAATTTCAAGTTCTAACCATTCTTCTTCTTTTTGTGTGCAAGTATTTTTCTTTTTTTCCAACGCTGTTGATAAACGCTCAAAACGCTCTTTATCACTGCGATAAAGGGCTGGATCAGAGAGCTCTTGTTCAATTTTTTTGATTTCATTTTGCAAAACAGCAATTTCTTCAGGCAATCTTTCCAATGCATAAACCTGCTTATAAGACAATTTACCTTGTGTTTTTTTCTCCCGCACGATCAAGCTATGATCTGTTGATGAATCCCGCTTTGAAAACTCTCCCGCATGAGATTTTGAAGGTGCTTTACGCTGCGATAATTCTGTTTTTTTGCGTTGTAAACTCAGAGCATGCTGGTTTTGCGCCATCATATCACTATAGCCGCCCGCATACAAAACCCACTGACCATCACCTTGAGGTGCCAACATATGCGTTACAGTACGATCTAAAAAGTCTCTGTCATGGCTGACCAACAATACTGTTCCCGCAAAATCAGCAATAAATTCTTGCAACAAATCCAAAGTTTCCATATCCAAATCATTGGTCGGTTCATCAAGAATCAAAAAGTTTGCAGGACGTGAAAGAAGTCGTGCAAGCATGAGGCGTGCTCTTTCTCCCCCGGAAAATTCTTTAAGAGGAGTGCGTGCTTGTTCAGGCGAAAATAAAAAGTCTTTCATATAAGAAACGACATGCCGCTCTTGTCCATTGATCACAAGAGTATCACCTCTTCCTCCCGTTAAATAATGCGCTAAAGTTTCTTCTTCATTTAAAATACGTTGCTGATCAAGCAATGCCATAGAGAGGTTATAGCCATGCCTCACCGTTCCACTATCCACGGCTTCTTGCCCAATTAATGCAGAAAGGAGCGTTGTCTTTCCGATACCATTGGGTCCTACCAAACCGATCCGATCACCACGCTGAATGCGCAAAGAGAAATCTTTCACAATAATGCGATCACCATAGGATTTTGAAATTTTCTTTGCTTCCAGCACCAATTGCCCAGAATCATGACTTTTCGCTGCTGTCAAAAGTGCATTTCCCGGCTGCCCTTTATAGGTTTGATGACGCTGTCTTAAGTTTTTTAATTCACCTAAGCGCCGTACATTACGCTTACGCCGTGCACTCACACCATAACGCAACCATTGCTCTTCACGAGCAATTTGGCGCCCCAATTTATGCTGTTCGATGGCTTCTTCTTCCAACGCTTTATCACGCCAATTTTCAAACTCAGAAAAACGCTTTTCCAGTCTTTTGGTTGTGCCACGATCAAGCCATACCGTTGACCGCGTAACATTTTCTAAAAATCGCCGATCATGGGAAATCACCACCATCGCTGAACGCAAAGACGATAAAACAGCTTCCAGCCATTCAATGGTTGGTAAATCAAGATGATTGGTTGGTTCATCTAAGAACAAAATATCGGGTTTTGCAGCAATAGCCCGTAACAATGAAACACGTCGCTTTTCGCCTCCCGAAAGCGTTTCCACTTTTTCCGCCCCCGAAAAACCTAAATTTGTGCGAAGTGTATTGATCCACTGGACATCAGATGTACCGTCCAGCCCCGCTTCCATATAAGCGTTAATATCTTCAAATCCTGAACAATCCGGATTTTGTGAGACATAACGGAGCGTCACTCGCGGGTGGCGAAAAATTTCGCCACCATGAGGCTCTAATATTCCTGCGGCAATTTTTAACAGGGTTGATTTTCCACAACCATTACGGCCAACCAGCGCAATACGCGCCCCCTGCTCAACCGATAAACAAGCTTGATTGAGCAAAGGCGTTTTTCCAAAATTTAAGAAAATGCGGTCGAGCCGCAGAAGCGGCACCGCCATTAACGAACGCGGCGCGGACAAGGTGCTTTATACATCACCCCTCTTGCATCACGGTAAGCACACAATTGCCGTACAGGAACTCTCTGTCCACAAGGCGCTTGGTAAACATGCCCTCTACGACCGCGATATGTGCACAATTGTGATGCCTGTCTTTGTTGTTTTCTTTGATTTGCAGCCGCACCTGTTACTGTTCCAGCCAAAGCACCAAATGCTGCACCGGTAAGTGCTGCTCCAGGCGTACTTCCAGCAATAGCAGTTCCAGCCAAAGCACCGATTGCTGCTCCTCCTACGCCATAACGTGCAACGCGTTCATCGTTTGTAGTACAAGCGACTGAACTGAAACCAATGGCTGAAACAACGGCCACCTTAAAAATTGATTTTAACATATCAAAACCTTTCCTTCTCAAGATCAATACATAATATATCGTTTATGTCGGCACTTAATCACTAGGCCCCCCCCTGCCTTATTCAAAATATTATTGGAAGAGCTTTACGGAATAGGCACAGACGCTAACAATATAGCTTTTCCAGAACCTAAATGGCAAGAAAAGGTTCCACAAATACGGTTAGAAAGTGTTAAAGAAGAGCCAAATGACACATTTTTGTCACAAATTGGCCATTTTACCCCTTTAAGAGTTAACCCTTTTAAATCAGAAAAACCGATAATACTAAACAAACATCCCTTAGGCAAATCATACGAACGAGGTTTTGATAAAACCGGCCAACCTTCTTCCAAACCGCTTGTCAAAAACACTGAAACGCCCCTTTCAGCCATCATTAACGCTTGCGTCATATGAGAAAGGCTATGATCACTTCGCTCACCTCCCAAAGCACCGCACAAAATAAGCTTTTTTGCGCCATTTTGCAGCGCTCTTTCACAAGCCAGAGCACTATCTGTCATATCTTTATCAGAGGGAAAAACTTCACGCGGAACATGACTATATTTGCGTATTAAATTCTCATCTGACGAATCAAAGTCCCCTAACCACAACTCAGGCGACACATCAAGCGCTGCCGCATGACGCATACCACCATCAGCAGCAATCACCCGACTGTTTTGAATTTGATTAAGCAAACGATCAGTGATACGAACATCTCCATTTAATAATATCGTAAATGTTGTCATGCCATACTTTGCCTTTCACAAAATTTCCTTTACAGTGCATCCTTTTATCAGTGAGAGTCATTTTTTATAAACAAAAAGCGTGATATAGCCCAACGAATCCTTATCCCTAATGTCTTTCTTAAAGAAACATACGATACAAAGATACAAATGCAATTTGCCAAATTACTCCGCAGAAATAATGTGCACCATGGTCCAACGCACCCCATTTTTCAACGCAATTTTCTTTTTCACTCGTGCCTGTATAAAGCAACTTTCATAAGTTTAACGCTTCTCCTTTCGGCTTGTCATACACCCCTTTCTCAAAATGATAGACTTTCTTCCACTTCTTCTAAAACGATCAAACATACCAACAATCATAATATCTATGTCACATTAAGCGCTCTGCAACACCCACGTATTTTGCAAATGTATGGCGGCGCTTATTATGATGCAAAACTTGAACACCTTTTAGCAAAGATTGTCCGTAAACTGACAGTTGCATTCCATAGTTCTCATCAACGCTATTCTGTAACCATTTTAAACTCAGAAAGCGTTAACGCATTTGCGCTCCCCAATGGCGCGATCTACATCACTCGTGGTATGCTGGCATTAGCCAATGATTCTTCAGAAGTTGCAGCCATTTTAGCCCACGAGATAGCACATATTAGAGCCAATCATGGCATTTTACGCCTGCAAAAAGAAGCCCAATTAAAGATGGCAAATCACGTATCTTCACATCTTCTTTCTTCTATTGGCAAAAAACTTCATACCCCTACGCAAAATAAGCAACAACTCGCACAATTTTCCCGCAATCAAGAGCTGGAAGCTGATTCCCTTGCACTAGAAATGCTCCAACAAGCAGGATATGATCCATTTGCTTCACCGCGCTTTCTTCAAACAATGGAAGCCTATAGTGCTTTGCGTAATATCTCCGGCACCCAAAATGCCTCTCTAGATTTTCTAGCTTCTCACCCAACCACCCCTCAACGCATTCGGCTTGCGATAGAAAAAGCGCGTAAAATCAGTAAAGGGAATAGTAAAACAACCGATCGCGATTCTTTTCTCAAAAGCATTGATGGTATGATTTTTGGAGGAGGATTTTATACAGGTTTTGTACGGGGCAACCAATTTATTCACCCACAGTTGCGCATAGCTTTTTCTGTTCCAAACAATTTTACAATAGAATATTCAGCACACACTGTTTGGGCCAGTGGACCAAATAAAATTGCGATTCGTTTTGATGCTCTTCCGCATCCTGCTGGAATATCTGCGAGTGATTATTTGAAAAGCGGCTGGATTATCGGGCTAGACCAATCATCTATCCGCCCCATTACAATTCAAGGGCTCCCCAGTCAAGAGTTTACGCATCAAGGATTTCAAAGCCAAAATTTACTTGGAGCACGAGCCCATGCTACCAATGAGCAATGGCAATTTGATGTGGTTGTCATTCCATTCAACAACCACATCTTTCGTTTTTTGACAGCCGCCCCACATAATTCTCAAAATTTTGCAGAAGTTGCCCAAAAAACGCTACAAAGCTTTCATTCTCTTTCATCTTCACAATTAAAAAAACTGAAGCCCTTAAAAATCCGTATTGTCCGCGTTAAACAAGGAGAAAACATTGCAAATCTTGCAGATAAAATGCAATACACACCATATAAAGAAAAACTCTTTCGCATCCTCAACGCCCTCTCACCAACGCAAACTTTACCCGCAGGTACAAAAGTGAAAATTATTACAGAATAAGCCTTTTTCTCATCTGCTATAGTTTTGATTCTTTTCTATCTGTATCACGCCCCCCTTAAAACATATTCGCAAATGAAATGAAAAGGGACTCTTTAAAAACCAATTTCATCATGTTTTCATAGGCTTCCGTTTGATACATATTTCCTACCAACCAACATTCACCTCTATCTTCCTCTGCTTATCAGTAGCACCAAACACATCCCCAAGGAGGCATATTCCTAAACAAATCTGGACATTCCCTAAAACTGACTTCATCACATTCTCATATGCCCCCACTTATACGTTCTCTTTCCTCCCCCCCCCCAAAGCCTTTCACTGCTTATATATCGTAAGCGTCTTCTGAATGAACGGTAAGGAGAGCAGAACGCAATTTTTGCAAAGCTCTAGCTTCAATTTGACGCACGCGCTCTTTCGAGATTCCTAACTTTTCACCCAAAACTTCGAGAGTCGCACCCTCTTCATTTAAGCGACGAAAGCGAATAATTTCCAACTCCCGTTCATTGAGAATTTGCAAAGCATCGTAAAGCCACTGTGTACGCCTTTGACCATCAATGACTTGCTCAATTAAAGCATCAGGAAGAGGACTATCATCCACCAAAACATCCATCTTAGCAATGGGATTATCACTGTTCTCAGAAACAGAAACACTCAAGGAATTATCAGAACTGGAAAAACGAAAATCCATCGTTTCAACATCGCGCACAGAAACGCCAAGCTTTTCAGCGATTGTGCGAAAAATATCCTGTTTTGACAAAGCACTATCATCTTGTATCAGTTTTGCACGCAAACGCCGAAGATTAAAGAAAAGTGCTTTTTGCGAAGAACTCGTTCCCCCTCGAACGATTGACCAGTTTCGCAAAATATAATCTTGAATAGAAGCGCGTATCCACCACGTTGCATACGTTGAAAAACGCACTTCCCGATCAGGTTCAAAACGTGCAGCTGCTTCCAATAGTCCCACATACCCTTCTTGTACCAAATCCCCCAATGGCATTTTGAAACGTTTAAAGCGATTAGCAATAGCAATCACTAAACGCATATGAGCCGCTGCAATTTGATGCATGGCATCATCATCACGTTTGTCTTTCCACCGCAGAGCCAAATCATGCTCTTTTTGTCGTTCAAGATAAGGTGCTTGCATAGCAGAACGCATCATACTACGTCCTAAGCTTTTGTCTGCATCGCTATAATTTTTGCTGCTTTTATAAACAGCATTTGAAAGATTACCCATAATAACCCCTTGCGATTAAAATTATCAAAATTGATTTGGCAACGACATCATTGTTCTTCTCAAAAAGAACGCAAAAGTTGTTAACTTCTGTACTCACTACTTTAACGTGTAATTTTATAATCGCAATTGTTTTTTTCATTATCATGGTAAAACTTTTTGTCATGAGACACAATTTCACCTGCAAAATGCCTTTACAATATGCCTTTTAGCCTATGAAATATTTGAAAAAACTTTCTCTTCATTTTTCATGACAAAACAGCAAAAAAATAAAATGACCATGCAAAACAAATGCTGTTTTTTGATAACCGATACCGTTTCCTTTTAAACTGAAGAATTTATTTATGCTTTCAGCTTTACATTACAACTAATAAGTGTAATTTGCAAATATAAAGCACCCAAACTGAATGAAAACTGAATAAAAAAAGAATCATCCAAGTTTTAAAGGTGCAAAAAGAAACATCAAAAAACGACAAGAGTGATTGAAGCAAACGCAACAAACGTGTTAAAGAAAGAGAACCATTATGAAATTGTCGCAAAAAACTTTTGACCAATTTCGCACTGAGAAAGAAAATGATCATGGATAGCAAGATTGTTCAACAGAATGAGATTCTTCAAGATGATATTCTCATTGAAAAACATGGAAGGGGTAAATTTGAAGGTTTTCGTTTTTATGCCAACAAAAACAGTACCGATCAAATAGCTGACAAGCAAATTTCAACAGAGAATGAAAATTTGATTCTTGCTTTTTCCAAACGCGCGACACGTTTTTGCGCTTGTGCAAATGGAGATTTTACCCTCAGTTCTGATGGAATTGTGCGCTGGATTGGCCAACCCGTAGGACAACTTGTAGCAACAGAAGATTTTTTCAAACCAAAACTGATTGTCTTAGCAGATGAACAACTCACAGGAGAATCCCGCAATAACGTTGTGAAGCGACTAGAACGCTTTGTCACCTTTCATTTTGAAACGACTTTAAAACCTCTATTTGATTTGCGTAATGCTGATAATTTAACGGATTCAACAAACAGTCTTGCTTTACAACTTTTTAACTCTTTAGGGATTTTACCACGCCGCGAAGTCTTAGATGTCGTCAAAAAACTTGCGCAAGAATCACGTGCCGTGCTTCGGCGACTAGGTGTGCGTTTTGGCGCTTTTCACATCTATGTTGCCGGAATGCTTAAACCTGCTCCGGTTCAAGCCATTACCCTCCTGTGGAATCTTCAAAATGCGCAACAAGATCAAACTGGTTTGGGTGAAATTTTGTCAGCATTATCTGCTGGTCGAACCTCTTTGATTGTTGACCCTACCTATAACCGTCAATTTTATCAATTAGCCGGCTACCGAATCTTAGGACAACGTGCTGTACGGATTGATATTTTAGAACGTCTTGCCAATCTCATCCGCCCCGCACTGCATTGGAAACAAGGAAGTGATCCTAAACCCGATGGCGCCTATGATGGAAAAAGTTTTTTTGTGACACCAGCCATGATGTCCATTCTTGGAGCCAATGGAAATGATATGGAAGAAATCCTCAAAGGACTTGGTTATCAATCGTACAGCATAAGCAATACTATTTTTGAACAAAATCTCCTTGCACACCAAGCCTCTTCCCCTGTCAATGGGACAATGCAAGATGTTCCTGCAGCAGAATGCGTTGGCAGTCAATGGCAAACAATAAGCGATTCAAAAACAACACAAGAAGAAAAAAATACCTCATACCCAAACATTTTATCCTCTGATATTGAACAACATCTCCATAAAACCAATCGTTTACCAGCAGCTGAACCTGTTGGGAATTTTGCCAAATCTCCTCTCCCTACAGAAAAAGATAAAGTTATTTTATTATGGCATTATAGGCATCCATTTCACCAACACGCGCAAAAAAAACGTGATAAATTAGGAAATAAGTGGCAAAATAAATCGAAGAGCGCTGTAAAAAAAGCGGAACACACAAATGAAAAGTCCCCTCAAGAAGCACTATCACAAGCAAAACGCTCTCATAAGTTCCACAAATCCCAAGGAAAACATGCAAATCATAAGCCTTTTCAAAAAGAAAAGCGCCTTAACCCTGATTCACCTTTTGCAAAATTAGCTGTACTACGCGATCAACTCACCAATCATACAAACACGCACACACTTTCCTCTAAAGAGAATTAAAGTAACAAATGGAGTTTGATCTTGACCCACGTAGTGACCGACAACTGCATTCACTGCAAATATACGGATTGCGTTGAAGTCTGCCCTGTTGATTGTTTTTATGAAGGGGAAAACATGCTTGTTATTCACCCCGACGAATGCATCGATTGTGGTGTTTGTGTGCCAGAATGCCCAGCAGAAGCGATTTTACCTGATACAGAACCAGGATTAGAAAAGTGGTTAGAACTTAATCTTCATTATGCAAACAAATGGCCTAATCTAACCACCCGAAAAGATCCTTTTCCTCAAGCAAAAGAAATGGATGGCGTTCCAAATAAATTAGAAAAGTATTTTTCAGAAAATCCAGGAAGTGGTGAAGAGTAATGATACAGTGTACACTCTCCTCCTTCAACGATTGAAAGACTTCCCTTGTAAAAATAAAAAATCCTTAAGCGAAATGATTGATTCTTTGGAAGTTTGATGTTAGTGTTATTTTAACATGATCATCTTTCTAAGTATTTTTCTTTGCTTGTTGTAGTAAAGCGATGTATTTTTTTTGGATTTAAAAGTACTCGGCTTTTATGCTCACTTAATTGGTACAATATACTTGGTTAAAGAAAACTCAACCCTCAGGTTTATAACCTGTTTTCCGATACATTTGTTGATCATAAGGGAGTAAACTAAAATATGGCATCCCAACATGGAACGTCTTCCAAGACCAAAGAATTTGCAACCTCTGAATATATCGTCTACCCTACGCATGGAGTAGGACAAATTATAGCGATTGAAGATCAAGAAGTTGCAGGACATAAATTGAAACTTTTTGTCATTCATTTCGCGAAAGATAAGATGGATGTCAAAGTCCCTATTGCAAAAGCCCTTTCCGTTGGAATGCGTAAATTATCTGCTAGTGATTCTGTCGAACGCGCCTTAAAAGTTTTACACGGAAAGGCCCGCGTTAAACGAACCATGTGGTCACGTCGTGCACAAGAATATGATGCTAAAATCAATTCCGGAGATCTTATTTGTATCGCCGAAGTGGTCCGTGATCTTTTCCGCTCTAATCTACAGCCTGAACAATCGTACTCTGAGCGCCAACTTTATACAGCTGCTCTTGAAAGAATGGCCCGCGAAATTGCGGTTATTAATAGTCTTTCTGAAACAGAAGCTATCAATCTCATAGAGATGCATCTCTCCAACAAACCGGAACGCGAATTTAAAGCTGAGAGAGAAGAAACAGATGAAAACAGTAAAGCTGTCTACGCTGCATAATACACTCTTTCATCATAATGAGATATTTTGATAAAACCAGCTTTTCGCTGGTTTTATTTTTTAACATCCTCTCTGTCCTTAAGGATAAACTTTCTTAAACCAGCGCCAATCTATAAACAATCTAACTTTTCGACAAATTCCTCCTCCTCATTTTCTTGCTTCATAGATAAAAAATTGATTAATCATCATAATCTAGCATTATTCATATTAAATTAGAATCTTGAATATCGTAAGATTTTTCATTTCAAATTTCTCTCATGTTGAATCAATGACAATCACTTGCTTGTCAATCACAAGCGGGGCTGATCTTTGGGTAAAAACTATACAAAAAGAGCGAGAAGTGTCTCAAGCACCAAAAGATATAGCAACATTGGAATCTAGCAAAATGTGTAAGGATGCAGGCTTACTTTTTTATCAAGCATAAAGATCATAGTGCCGTTTATACACTACACCAAGACTTTACCCTTCTACAAAACCATTATAACATTCAAAAACGCCGTCATAAAATGGATGCAACAAATATTGAAAAATATTCCTTTTAAAAAACGTGTGATGGTACAACATAATCATATTTTGTCTCGGGCACTCTATTTTGCATGAGAAGCATTCCCTCATTAAAGAACGCGATAAACAAAAGCATGAAATAAACCATTATCTCCATTCTATAAAAGGCATTTCAAATACTTTTGAAAGCTGTAAAGCTAATTTTAAAAATAACAATAAAAATAAACGTTGGCATTGCCCCTTGCAACTTCATATTTTTCTAAAATGAGGTTATATTTTCATTTCAGAGATTACGAGATATACGCAAGTATTCTTACTCCAATCAGACATACAAAATCTAGAACGATTCATAGAACTCTAAAAGTCTCAATCTCTGTTTTAAACAGACCGCTGAAAATTGGATATTGATGAACAGATAACAAAAAAATCACAAACTTAGGTAAGCAACACCACAAAACTATTCATAAACCAGCTATGTACCGGAGAGTCATACCAACTTTGATAAAATACTTTGCTCAACCCCATACATAACACATCTGGTTTTAAGTTTACTTATTTTTACAAGCTGTTCGTAACAAATCCCTTATATTCACAAAAATAAGAAAAATATATGGACAATTCTTAGTTTAAAAATATGAAAATGAAATGTGATATTCATAGAAAAGTCTCATGTGTCTTTATCATCAAAAGCACTAAAGATTATTGAATGTGTACGCCTTCTGTCTTGTAACGATTTTCTCTTTTCTGCTTATAAGAAAACACGCTGGCATCATCATACACTTAACCCCCAATGTTACAACAATCCTTACATTTGAAAGTATTCATTATAGACATTTTGTCCTTTCTTATAGAATGTTCACCCACATGCCAGCCCCACTTGTGACCGAAAAGCAAGGGATTACCATTGATTCAACATGAGAGAAATTTGAAATGAAAAAATCCCACGATAGACCTTTCATTCAAGACGCAAACAACGAATGATCTTTATAAATCAATGTGATGTAAATCTCTATTTTTTACTGAGAATCACATGTCACAATATAAGCCTCTAGACAAACATTGCCTTAAATATTCTCATAAAAAACACCGGTATGCTTAAAGCCTTACATGGGACAACCGCCTTAAACGATGATATTTTATGGTCTAATAGGATTCCCTCTACAGTCAATAAAAATTAAATGCGATACAAAATGATTCTATTACTGAGCTAACTTATATCAATAAGCTCTTAACGCAATCATCATAAAAGACACTGACACAAGCAATCCTTTATAACCTCTCAAGAAAAAGCGAAAATGCACGCCACAAACGTGCATTCACTCATGAATCAAGAGAAGCTTACCACTGGAAAAGAGATAAAACGCTAAATTTTTAATCCCTAAAACGGAACGCCCGCGATACATTCCCGTTTTCAAATCAATGTGATGAGAGCGATGCAAAGACACCTCAACATCCATCTTAAAGCGAAAATGCACGCCACAAACGTGCATTCACTCATGAATCAAAAGAAGCTTACTACTGGAAAAGAGATAAAACGCTAAAGTTTTAACCACTAAAACGGAACGCCCGCGATACATTCCCGTTTTCAAATCAATGTGATGAGAGCGATGCAAAGACACCTCAACATCCATCTTAAAGCGAAAATGCACGCCACAAACGTGCATTCACTCATGAATCAAAAGAAGCTTACTACTGGAAAAGAGATAAAACGCTCAGTCTTTAACCACTAAAACGGAACGCCCGCGATACATTCCCGTTTTCAAATCAATGTGATGAGGACGACGTAATTCACCAGAATTTTTATCTTCGATATAAGTCGGCGCCTTCAGAGCATCAGCCGAACGGCGCATGCCCCTCTTCGCTGGAGAGGTTTTTCGTTTAGGTACAGCCATAAAAAGACACTCCAAATCCATTAAAACAGAAAAAGCAATGTCAAAAATGACAATGCCTCATTTAAAAACACCATAAAATTTAAAGATATTATACACTGATAAAAAAGAAGAGGCAATGTCAAAATGATCCTCCTCTTACCAAAAATGACCTTCTTTTTATCAAAAATGGTATCACAATGATCAAATGAATATCAAAAACACCGCAAAATTTGAAAATTTTATACATCAATGAAAGCTTTTTTATAAGACCTTCATTCAATTTTTATTTAGTTTAAAAATGGATTTGCACATACAATAGAGATACGGATAAAAAGAGAAATTGATTTTTAATAAAAAACGACGCCAATTTATGACAACAAGAAAAAGCGACAACCTTTCTCTCTTTCTCTTAAACTTCATAATTTCATTTTTGTAAAAACAAAGGAAGCAAGAATGCACGAATTTACCACCCTTCTTGCAAAACATGGACACACTGTTGAAAAGCGGCTTGATACCCTGTTAAGTGATCAAATCCAAAATGGTGAAATTTCACGCCCTAAAAACTTAATCAAAGCCATGCGCTATGGTGTGCTGAACGGTGGGAAACGCCTGCGTCCTTTTCTTGTGATTCAAAGTGCTGCACTTTTTGATATCCCTGTAGAACATTCTCTTGATGTTGCATGTGCCTTAGAATGTATCCATTGTTATTCGCTCATTCATGATGATCTTCCCGCTATGGATAACGATATACTCCGGCGTGGGAAACCCACCGTCCATATAGCATTTGACGAAGCAACAGCAATTCTAGCAGGCAATGCCCTCTTAACATTTGCCTTTGAAATCATTGCCCATAAAGCCAGTACTCTATCGACAGACATTAGAATAAAGCTGATCACGTCTCTTGCACAATCGGCAGGACTTGGCGGTATGTTAGGTGGACAAATGCTGGACCTCGAAGCTGAAAAAAGACCGCAAGAAAATACTGACATCACCACTCTACAACGCATGAAAACAGCAGCCCTGATGAGCTTTGCTTGCCAAGCAGGCGCCATCATTGGCAATGCATCTAAAGAATTAACCGAAAAGCTTACTGATTTTGGTACCTATCTTGGTTTAGCCTTTCAATTAACCGATGACCTTCTTGATGTCACCGCCAACACGCAAACCCTAGGAAAAACGGCTGGGAAAGATGAAACGGCACAAAAAGCGACCTTTGTTCATCTTTACGGCATTGAAGAAACCCAAAAAAAGCGAGATACACTCATCAGTAAAGCAGAAGCATTCTTACATCCTTTTGGCGCTAAAGCACTCCCCCTCCAACAAGCAGCACACTTTAGTGCACTACGCAAAAATTAAACTTCATCCACCCTATTGCACACAGTGTACACCATCATCTTTGTTGAATGCATAATAGATTTTTCAAAGAAACGTTACCATTGATCCCCATTATAGTCCTTATCATGAAATGGGTGCAATAAACCTTGAGAAGAATTTCATTAAAACAAGCCACGTGAATTTATAACACAAGTGCATTCTGGTATCCTATTTTGCATGAAAATTTGCATGAAAAATGCCCTCCATTAAAGAATAAAAAAAAGAAAATGTGAAATAATGCGCAATCACCATTCCTTAATAAGCATATAATCCGGCACAATCATTTTCTTTATCAGCGTCCAATCTTGTCAGCAACTCTTGGTGCAATATTCATGAGAAGCATTTTTATTTCTTTTTTAATGATTTTATGCCATGCCCACTTATAACGTACAAGCAGATGACTTTGATTGCTTCAACATACATAGATTTGAAATAAGAGTAACGGATAACATTCTGCTTTCTCATTCAACATGCAAAACAATGATGCGTCTTAATAAATAAAAGCCTTGATTCACTATAAACCCCATGAAACACACGTGAAATACGTTACTACTTTCACTAAGATTTCTTTAGAGTTCCTTCTAAAAAAAACATTGCCAACAGGTAAACCAATAAATAAATACCCAAAATATAAACGAGTGAGAAAAAGCCAAATATATCGACCATATACGCACTCATGTAAAAAAATACCAAGAGGCTAAATCTCCCAACGGTTGACAAGAAAGATTCATATGTAGCTCTGAAATGATCGCTAATACTATCATGCAAAACAACTTCTACACGAAGATATGTATACTTAATTAAGTAAAAAATCATACAAACTAAAATAATAGCGATTTCTTTTTTCGGCTCAAAGAAAACCACTGTAAAAATCAGTGAAACCAAAAGAAACAGCAATAAAACAAAATTCACCCTTTCACTTAGTTTTGTAAAGAGAAAACTAGCCAAGAGCTGAGAGAGCAATATCAGTGAAAATGTCACACCAAGATCAAAATAAGTGACATTAATATTATGATCTTTAAATATCCACTGCCAATACTGCGAGAATATATTGAAAAAGATCAATGAAAAATAAAAGCATAAAGAGATATAAGGAACCTTAATAAAAATAGACAACATCTCTTTAGCATCACAAATAAGAGAATTCGCTTTATTTGGTTTTTTCTCTCCTTTCAGGTCATCAAGAAAAAACAACCCAAAGAGTGTTGTCATCAACATTAAAAACGCCGCAATATACCATATATATTGTCTAGAATAATCAGCAAAATATGCGCCAATTAAACTGAATATAAACATGCCGATGTAATTATATTGAGAGCTCGCTCCCAGCACTTTTTTAGTCGATGTCACTTTTGCTTTTGCATATTGAACAAGTAAAGCATTATAGGCCCCCGCAATCAATGTCAGCGATAAAGCATTAAAAGATTCTGCCAAAAGAAAACCATAAAAGCTTGTAGAAAATCCCATGAGACATAGCCATGTAGCAGCAAAAGCCGCTGCCAAAACGATCGATATTTTATAACTTTTTCTATCGGCAAAATATCCCAGAGGAATATCTGTAACCATCATAATAAAAGCCTGAAACGACTTAATGATCCCGATATCAATAAGAGTTAGCCCTTTTTCAAGCATATAAAATACAATAAAGGCACCTGTTAAAATTCTTATACCATTAAATAAAAAGCCAAACGCTAATATACTTGTCATGCATCCCCCCAATAACGCCAAAAAAGGGCAACCTATACATCCTTTTATATAAAGATAAAAGCTTAAATTTTACGACAAATAGGGCACTAACCGCTATACGGATCTCCAATCCTATCAATTTTATAGCTGGAAAAATTAATAAATAATGTTTTTTCTATAATTTGACATTTGTCAAAATCCGTTAAATATTTTACTGCCTCAAGAGCAGCCAAAAAACCAGCAACCGCATGATACGGATCTATCAAAGTATTCATATAGTTTTGCTTAATAGTCTTAACAAACTAAAATAAATCGATATCCTTTATAGGCTTCTGATTCATAACATGTATAACCTCTGATTTACTTTGAAATAATAAGCAGCCCAACAACAGTATTTACCGTAGCAAAACAACATAGTGATTTATAAAGAGTATTCATTGTTTTGCATATTGAATGAGAATCCCGAATATTATAAAATTCTATCATTTCAAAGCTGTTTTGTTTTATGTTGAATCAAAATCTCTTTCACGTCACAAACAAGAGAGCCCATGTGGAGTAAAAATGCCTTTTATGAAGTGTCTCAAATGTTAAAGACCCTATAAGGGCAGGCAGATATATTAATGGTACCGACTTGTTACTTATAAGCGTAAAGAGGGTGGGTATTCCGTAAGTTTTATATTATTCATGACGAAGCTTTACCATTATATTCTTCACAAACATCGTCGTGAAATGGACTTGGGGATCTTAAGAGATGTTTTTTTAACCCGCTCCTCTTTTTTTAACTTTATGCGATTGTTTACCTCACCCCTGTCCAAAGCGTGTATGAATATAATCACTCAAAAGCGCTTCAAATTCTTCAGCAATGTGATCACCCCGCAAAGTTTTCACCTTTTGTCCATCAATAAAAACAGGTGCCGCAGGACTTTCCCCCACTCCAGGCAAAGAGATTCCAATATCCGCATGTTTTGACTCCCCCGGTCCATTGACGATACATCCCATCACGGCAACCTTCAAACTTTCAACGCCAGGGTATTTTTCACGCCAAACAGGCATATTTTTGTATAAATCTGCTTCAATTTTTTGCGCCAATTGTTGAAAGACCGTTGAGGTTGTGCGCCCACAACCAGGACAAGCCGCAACCACAGGCAAAAATTGCCGAAAACCCATTACTTGCAAAAGTTCTTGCCCCACTTTTACTTCTCGTGTCCGATCACCACCAGGTTTTGGTGTTAAGGAAATTCGTATCGTATCGCCAATCCCTTGTTGTAATAAAATGCCCAAAGCCACCGAAGAAGCAACAACGCCCTTTGTTCCCATCCCCGCTTCCGTTAATCCCAAATGAAGAGCATAATCACAACGCGCAGCCAGGGTGGTATAGACAGCAATAAGATCTTGAACATCACTCACCTTAGCAGAAAGAATAATTTTATCACGCCCCAACCCCATCTCTTCAGCGCAAAGAGCCGATTGCAGAGCAGACTGCACAACAGTTTCCCGCATCACTTCAGCAACCGATAAAGGATTTTCTTGCTGTGCATTTTCATTCATAAGCCGTGTTAACAATGCATTATCAAGAGAGCCCCAATTCACACCAATGCGAATAGGTTTATGATACCGACAAGCAATCTCAATAATTTCTGCAAATTGACGATCTTTTTTTGCGCCAAAACCAACATTTCCAGGATTGATGCGATATTTTGCAAGCGCCTCAGCACACGCAGAATGCTCAGATAAAAGCTTATGACCAATATAATGAAAATCCCCGACCAATGGTACAAAAAATCCTAACCTCTCCAATCGCTCTCGTATTTTTGGTACAGCTGCCGCGGCTTCATCACGATCAACAGTAATTCGAACCAATTGTGAACCAGCTTGCCAAAGAGCAGCCACTTGAGCAACAGTTGCATCAACATCAGCTGTATCTGTATTGGTCATTGACTGTACAACTATCGGGCTCTGCCCCCCAACGATCACATCACCAACAGCAACACCAACAGAGCGACGACGCTCAAGTGGTTTAGATAAAAAATAGGTCGTACTCATCAAGTCCTCAAATTTTTAAAACCTGCGCTATCAATCATCATTTACATTGACTTCCTCCGCGCTTCAAAGGACGAAAATTACACCGCCTACCAATCTTAACAGATTGCTCTCAAAAGGTTCCACCTACTAACACTGATGCAATACAATTCATAAGTGCGATTCATTCTATAGACGCATCGGATAAGTTCTACTACTTCTGTTCAAATCTATACTTCTATACTTGGTTGATTCAAAAAGAAACTGAACAAAATAGAGACAATACTGTATTTTTAAGTTGCATTCCTATACCTTACATCAACGTCATCGCAAAACAGTGTTTTACAGCACAACAGATAACGCCTATCAAAGCGCAATTTTTAAAAATTGCATGAAAGACACCGCCAAATTAATCCAACATGTTGATTTATAATAATCTATTTTTTACAAATTTGGATAGCAAACCAAAATATCGCAAGATTTTCTCATTTTAAATCTTCCTAATTGAATCAATCAACACCACTCCCTACAACCACAAGAGAACATGTAGATAAAAATTCCTTATAAACTATTTCAAGTGCCAAAAACTACCCTAACACTTTAAACAAACAAAAAAATGAATCTCACACCATTTTGTAAAAATTTTTACCTTACATCCTTAACAAACACCATCACAAAATGAGCTCGAGCACATTAAGAAATACCTCATTAAACCCAAACTCTTAATTCGCACCTCACCCACACGCGGCATTATCAATGCAACCTTTCAATTTTCAAGCCGTTATAGCAAAACCCCAAACACAATTCCAACTGTCACGCAACAATTTAACACATGAAGGAGTCAATAAATGTGTCTATTTTCACCCCATAGAAAAAATGCTAAAATTAAAAAACGTATAGCACAATTAAAAAGAGAGCTGGTCCCTGTAAATCATTGGAGTTCTCAAAATGATAGCTTTGAAAACATTTCTGAGCTGTTTAACACATGGAAACAAAAAGGCCGTCACGCGCTTTATCACCTCAACGAACATGCTACAGAATTAAAGAAAAAAGCGAAAGAAAATCCTAAAAAAACCCTCGCATTAGCAGCAGGAGTTGCTTTAGTAAGCTTCTTGCTAATCCGTAAAAATTAACAACACAACCAACAACCTTCCCTTTTAATGCCCGACTCAAAGCGGGCATTTTTTATAGTTTACAAAATATAAACTTTACGTCTTCCCCCTAACTTTACGCCCCCTCCCTAAAGGATAAGTTTTCTATCCATCCGACCAGTCTATAATCCAGCTTTTGTCTATCGGAAACCTATCCACACATGCGATTCACATCACCACACCTCAAAGGACGACATTTCTAAAGGCAACAAGCAAGCCCTACGATGAATGTGCTCCCACACGAACAACTTAACGTGTCAAAAAGACGTCTGATACAACACCTCAAATAAGGATATTCACGGTACCATAAGATAACAACTCAAATATTCAATCCAAAACTTCCCCTAATTTCGCAGACTTTCCAAAACTTCATTATGTATAGAGACTAAAAACAACAAATTAATACTGCAAAAACTTATACTTTTACTCTATGTATCTTTGATTGTCATTTTAATTGGGGAAAGGGAAGGATATTTTGATATTGAAAACCTACACTCCTCTCACTAACAGATATTTTTACAAAAAATGCCTTTAAACAAAAGAATTTTTTCTCAACGACAATCGTTGCATTTTCCTTTGAATTTCAAACGAACGCATTTGCAATAATTATTCTATTTTTTTCAACTCATTTTACCAGAACATAGAACAAATTAAACAATTAAAACAACAGATTGCACATTTTAAAAATCTACTCGATGAAATAAAAAACGACATGGTTTTTTAAATAAAACACCCGCAGCTCTTCAAAGAACATTCAAAAATCAAAAGGGTCATGCCCCCTATCACTCTAATTTTAGTCACTTTCAAAAATTGACAGGTAGCAGCGACAGCGAAAATACTGAAAAGAGGAAAAAAAATGCTTATACAAAGAGCCATTGAAAAACGCAAAATCAAAGGCCGCAGTTGATATTTTTGATGAACAAAAAGTCAAAGCACAACATAAAACAAGCTATTTACGAAAAAGCGCGTGAAAAACAAAAAACCATCAAACAGCTCATTGACTAACTTAAAAATCCTAAAAATACGGATCAAATTCAGCCCATTCAAACACCCTACGCAGCCCTACAGATTCACAAACAAGAGTTCTACAAATGGAAACATCGGCAATAATCCAACAAAAAAAAGAAGAACGTGAAGCGAAAGAATTTAGAAAACGACACAAAGGTTATACCCCACCACTCTGTGGTCATTAAACTGGAAAAAGGAGAAAAATCATAACAAAGTCATTATTACAACACTTGCTACTCTGCACGGCTCTTGTCTCTGCTGGTTGCGAAAGAACCTATAGCGTAGCAGAATTTAAAAAAGATAAAAAATGATTCGACGAATGGGCTATGAGATGTAGATAGTCAGGAACTTCAAAAAATTGTGAAAACCTACGAATAGCTGATCACAAACTTGCCATAGAACGTCAGAAAAAAGCCGAATATGAAATGGGAAGCTGGAGATGAAAAACGGAGAACCGAAAGTGAAGCTAGAGGAGGAGCTAAACTTTAAGAATTACAGCGACTATAAGAAGAGAATATTCGTAAAATGTTTGGAACTTAAAAACAAAAAGAAAACGGCTAAATCAGAAAAACATTCATGGCAGCATTGTCTTTAGCCTAATTGATCAGAATTGATTACAAAAATTATAACAAAGCACAATTTAAAAATTGTGCTCAAACTGCATAAAACTGAAAGAAATGGTTCTTTAAGCACTCTTCAAGAAATTATCAAAACACACAATAGATATCTTGGTATTTAAATGGCAACAGAAAACGAAGGGATATTGACCTAGATAGATAACGATTTAATCCCTTACAATACACCATTCACATCTTTCATCGTCTATATCCTCCGGTAACTACATTTTATACGCTCTATAGTGTGTCCATGGGTATAATATTATGTACGGGCGTTTTTTAGCTGGATTATTACAACAGTTTTCAAACTTAGCATCACTGTTATACATGCAATACACATTGATAATAGCAACACATGTATCCGAGATACATTTCCCAATGATCTGCCTCACATCATTGCAAACATCACACAAAGATTACACTCAGATAAAAAGAAGCACCTTCTTTCCATGCCTCAAAAGATGATGTTGCTAGAAACTACAGGCAAAGCTTCTAATATTCCCCCCTACTGAGTTATTTCAAAGGAAATAGAAGTGAGTAAAGATGCATGCGCTTTAATATTCTAAGGAACATTATTTTACATCATGACATAGAAGAGTACTAAGCTTAAGAGTTTCAAAAGATGTATTATAGCAAACCAAATGAAATCTTCCAATGTGAATATCCATTTGCTATACGTAAATGACGCAAAAATTAAACTGAACAAACCCAAAATTTCATCCTCCAGAATCGACCCGCTGCGAAGTATCCACATACGTAACCACAGACATCCCAGGAATGAGTTTTTCAATTCCCTCCTGCCCAGGATCTAAAGCAATCCGTACTGAAATACGTTGCGCAATTTTGATAAAATTACCAATTGTTGTATCTGTTTTTAACAATGAAAACTCTGAGCCTGTAGCAGGTGCAAAACGAACCACACGCCCTGTTAATTTTTTGTTGTTCAATGCATCAACAGAAAAAACAACCGGTTGTCCCACACGCATCTGAGAAAGTTGCGTTTCCTTATAATTAGCAATAATCCAAATATCATCAGAAATAACAGAGACCAATTGCGTACCCGGCATAACATATTGCCCTACCCGCGCTCCAACTAATCCAATGTATCCTGTTCGAGGAGACAAAATCTTTGTATGATCGAGATTAAGTTTTGCCAACTCAACACTCACCTTCGCTCCCGCAATCTCTGACTGTAAACTTTGCCGTTCAAGATCCAATTGTTTTTGCAATTGGCGTTTTGTTTCGAGAGCTGTCAAGAGTTGTGAAAGAGGGCGAGAAACAGAACTTGCCACATCACCAAAGCCTAACTTTTTACTATCTGGAACAACATTGGAAAATGCTCGTGAACGCGCCAATTCCACCTCTGCTGTATTAATTTCACCCTGCAAAAGCTGTGCTTGCAATTCAATACTTGCCAGTTTTGCATTTTTTGAATCGAGAACAGCCTGTGCCCGTGCAAGTTGCTGCCGAAAAAGAGAATCATCGAGCTCAAAGAGCAGCATTCCTTTTTCAACACGTTGATAATCTTGCACATAAATCCGTGCAATCACCCCAGAGATCTGTGAACTAACCAGAGTAACATTGCCTTTAATGGAAGCATTATCCGTTATTTGAATGTTACTCACAAAAGGAGGAAGTCTCCAAGCCCACAAAATCAGCAAAACACCCGTAATACCCGATAGGAATGCAACAATCGTAGCTTTTGACCGTAATTTTTTTATCATTTTTTTGCACCCCTCTTTCTATGACATTACTCTACTTTTCTAATGCACGCAAAGAGCATGACTTAACAATCATTGTGACAAGAAAAATAACGAATACAACCATTGAAATATAAAAATAAAGCCGAAAAACGTCATCATAAGCAAAAATATTTGCTGTTAACTTAAATTTCTCTATCAACATAGAAGTACCCTGCTCACTTCTCAAGCCATTGGGAACAGAAACACCATAAGAAGGCGAAAATAAAGTATTCATCTCACCAGAAATAAGCGGATCAGTAATAATAATATTTTGTGTTAAGGACTCAAAGTTTTTATGGGCAAAATAAAACTGTAGGCTGCCAAAAAAAGCTGATCCCATCAATCCCCCTGTCACTTGCGTTAACAAAAAAACAGCAATAAAACTTAAAACGTAACGCGGTCCTCGCTCACCAGCGATCACAAACCCTTTGAAAAGAGCAGGAGGCAAAAAAAGTGCATAACTAAAACTCACCAACCCTTGGCTCAACATCATATCTTTCGGACGCGTTAAATAGTTTACATGACTGTCTAAATAAGCTCCCAACGCCAAACAACCTAAAGATAACAAATAAAAATAATCCTCACGCCCCGCCCGTAAAAAAAAGACACAAACAGCCCCCCCTAACAGAATCCCTAATGTCACCGCAAGATACATGGGCGCCATCTCACGATTGAGCAAACCAAAAAGATTAAAAAATCCTACGGGCAAATTTGATCGCTCCAATAAAAAAACATGAAATATCAATAAAATAAAAACAGATTGGATCATTTCTTTACTGAAAATCCAACGTAAATCAATCAACGGTTTTTCTCTATTAAGCTCAATAATAATAGCAACAGCCAACGAGAAAATAGCAAGTGCGAGCCCCCAACCAATCCATGGTGCTTCATACCACCAATACAATATGCCAACAGACATAATCACAGCATTTAATCCAAGACCAAGAGCAATCAAACCATAGCTTATCCAATCTAATTTTTGAATAACCTTACTGCGCACAACAGGAGTAAGAGGTAATGTATAGATACAAACCAAGCTGATGAGAACCAACCCCATTTCCAGAGCGGAAAGACTGGAAAAACCACCATTTTCCAACAAATCAGGAGAAATCAAACGCGATAAAGGTGCAGCTAAAGCTGCATTCATATAATTCAAACTAAGACCAACAGTAAATTTCTTTGCTGGAGCAAAAGCCTCCATCATATAAAGCAGCGCAAGCGAAGCCAAAGGAGCAGCAGCAATCCCAGCAAAAAAGCGAATAATCAATGCAGAACGCAAATCCGTAACAAAGAGCTGCAACACGCAAACCAAAACAAAGCCAAGAATTGATAATTCAGCAAAAGCGCGCAGCCCAAATTGATAGCGGATTTTGATCAACATAATCGCTACACTCACATTTGGCGCCATATAGGCCGCTACCAGCCATGTCGTCTCGGCCAAAGTTGCATGAAAATCACCCGTAAGATGAACAATGTTAGACTGAACAATATTAGCCCCTAGACCATAAGCCCATTGCAAAATAAGAGAAGCCAAAATATAAACAAAGCACTTTGGTAAAGGTCCCGCAAAAACACGACCAGGACGAGGAAAAGGTTTTGCGCTCCTTTTAGCAGACACAACCGTACTCTTTTTTCCGCTCATGTCACCTTTTCCTGTATACTCTGCTACGCTTCTATCAATACAGCACCATCAGCTGACAACTGCTGGAAAAAAGACTCTATTTTATGATTGTCCTCATCACTTGTCCCTCCTTCTAACATCGCTTGAATCTGTAAAATCTGCTGTTCTAATACATCAAAAGAAAGATGCTCTACAGCCACAACGCGCTCTACCAATAAAGAGCAGCCCGAAACGGTAATACTTGCAACGCCCCCGCATACAGCAAATAATTTTTCACCCAAAGAGGTGCGAACACGAACACTGCCCAACACAATACTTGCCACCAATGGCGCATGATGCGCCATAACTGTCAAATAACCTGAGGCTGAAGGAAGAACAACAGACACTACCTGCTCTGAAAACACAATTTTTTCAGGCGATATAAGCTCAAATAAAAAATGCTCTTCTCTATTGTTTTCCACAAAAGTCTCCACAATACCCGATATAAGGACTCTCTGTTTTCTTCAACGACTTGTCCTTTTTAACGAAAAATACCCATGACAGTTTTCTCTTGAATAAGAAGCTTCTTACTTAGAAGCCTCTGCCATGAGACGCTTTCCTTTTTCAAGTGCTTCATCAATCGAACCAACCATATAAAAAGCAGCTTCTGGCAAATCATCATAATCGCCAGCACAAAGACCTTTAAAGCCTTTGATTGTCTCTTCTAAAGGAACGAGTTTCCCCGGCGAACCAGTAAAGGCTTCCGCAACATGGAAAGGTTGCGAAAGGAAACGTTCAATTTTACGCGCCCGCCCCACCAGCAATTTGTCATCTTCAGAAAGTTCATCCATTCCAAGAATAGCAATAATATCCTGAAGCGCTCTATAACGTTGTAAAATGGTTTGCACTTGACAAGCAACTGTATAATGCTCTTCCCCCACAATCAATGGATCTAACATACGCGAGAAAGAATCAAGCGGATCAACCGCCGGATAAATTCCCTTTTCCGCAATAGAGCGCGAAAGAACTGTTGTTGCATCCAAATGAGCAAAAGACGCTGCCGGCGCCGGATCCGTCAAGTCATCAGCAGGAACATAAATTGCCTGAACGGAAGTAATAGAGCCTGTTTTTGTACTGGTAATACGTTCTTGCAGCGCCCCCATATCCGTTGCCAAGGTAGGCTGATACCCAACAGCAGAAGGAATACGCCCTAAAAGAGCCGATACCTCAGCTCCTGCTTGCGTGAAACGGAAAATATTATCCACAAAGAAGAGAACATCTTGTCCTTCATCACGGAAACTTTCTGCAATTGTCAATCCTGAAAGAGCCACACGCGCACGCGCTCCTGGTGGTTCATTCATTTGCCCGTAAACAAGGGCACACTTTGACCCTTCCGTTGAACCATTATTCTCTTTTGGATTCACATTCACGCGGCTCTCGATCATTTCATAATAAAGATCATTTCCTTCACGTGTACGTTCTCCCACACCAGCAAATACAGAATAGCCACCATGTGCCTTTGCAATATTGTTTATAAGCTCCATAATGAGAACGGTTTTTCCAACACCAGCACCACCAAACAAGCCAATTTTACCCCCTTTAGAATAAGGGGCTAACAAATCCACAACTTTAATACCGGTGACGAGAATTTCCGAAACTGTCGATTGCTCAACATATGGAGGTGCCTCTTGGTGAATAGAACGTGTTTTGGTTGAAGCGATTGGTCCCACATTATCCACCGGTTCCCCAATCACATTCATAATACGTCCCAACGTTGCTTCTCCTACAGGAACGCTAATTTGCGTGCCTGTATCCACAACCTTTTGGCCCCGCATCAAACCATCAGTGGTATCCATAGCAATCGTACGCACGGTATTTTCACCCAAGTGCTGCGCAACTTCTAATACCAAGCGATTGCCTAAATTCTCTGTTTCCAAAGCGTTGAGAATATTTGGCAATTCACCTTCAAATTGCACATCAACGACAGCACCAATAACCTGCTTGATCTCACCAACAGCGCCTTTTGCACGCTCTTCTTTTTTTGCAGATGTCTCTTTTTTTACAGGTGTATTTTTAGCTGCACTACGCGCAAACGCAGAGGAAGCCTTTACATCCGCTGAAGCCGTTACATCCACTTGAGATTTCGAAGCGGCTTTTTTCACGCTGGAACGAGCAGCTGGTTTCTTTTTTGCACCTTTTTCTGTTCCTTTGCTTGAGGTTACTGCTTTTACCATCAATCTTTACCTTTTCCATTTAAAGCGCTTCAGCGCCCGCAATAATTTCGATCAATTCTGTCGTAATCTGTGCCTGACGTTGACGATTATAAGCTACCGTCAATTTATTAATCATTTCACCTGCATTGCGCGATGCATTGTCCATAGCTGTCATCTTTGCGCCCATCTCACCAGCAATATTTTCTAGCAAAGCCCGAAAGATTTGCACCGAAAGATTGCGTGGCACAAGCGCCTCTAAAAGAGAAGCCGCATCAGGTTCATACTCATAAACAATTGATTGTGAACCTTTACTATGATCAGTTTGCTCCTCAACATCGAGTGCCTCAACAGCTGCTTTTGGAGCAATCATCGGAATCAAGCCAAAAGCTGTTGGACGCTGATTAATCACAGAAATAAATTCAGAATAAAACAGCGTACAGACATCGAAAGCGCCTTCATTGAATAAATCAACAATCCGTTGACTAATCATCACCGCCTCTGCAAAACCAATTCGCTTTACAGCATGCAAATCGATATGATCAATTATCAAGCCTTTGTAATCACGCGATAAAATATCCGCACCTTTTTTGCCCACAGTGATAATTTTTACTATTTTATCAGCCGCCAACAATGCTTTAATCTGTTCACGTGCACAACGAGCAATTTGCACATTAAAAGCACCACACAAACCACGCTCAGCAGTACACACCACCAAGAGATGCACATCATCTCGCCCCGTACCACGCATAAGAGCAGGCGCATCAACACCATCTACATTAGCAGCAACACTGGTCAAAATATCAGCCATCTTCTTCGCATAAGGACGCGCAGACTGCGCTGCCTCTTGCGCACGATGCAACCTTGCCGCTGCAACCATCTGCATGGCTTTGGTAATCTTTTGTGTTGCTTTAACCGAAGCGATACGGTCTCTAAGATCTTTTAGTGAGGCCATTCAAGCATTCCATCAATTCATCACGAGAAATTTTTCGCATAAGTATCAAGAACAGTTATCAACTTATCTTTCAGCTCATCTGTTATTTGCTTTTGCTCAGCAATTGCCTTTAAGAGATCTTGATAATCACTCCGCAAAAGCACCAAAAGTCCCTGCTCAAACCGCGCAACATCAGAAACCGCCAAAGCATCAAGATAGCCATTCACACCCGCGAAAATAACCACTACTTGTTCTTCTGTTTTGAGTGGAGAAAATTGTGGCTGCTTCAACAGCTCTGTCAAGCGTGCACCCCGATTCAACAGACGCTGGGTTGACGCATCCAAATCAGAACCAAACTGTGCAAAAGCTGCCATTTCACGATATTGTGCCAATTCACCTTTAATCGAGCCAGCAACTTGCTTCATCGCCTTAATTTGTGCGGCAGAACCAACACGCGACACAGAAAGACCAACATTTACAGCAGGACGAATTCCTTGATAAAACAAATTAGTCTCTAGAAAAATTTGCCCATCCGTAATCGAAATCACATTTGTAGGAATATAGGCAGAAACATCATTGGCTTGCGTTTCAATAACCGGCAAAGCTGTCAACGACCCAGATCCATTTTCCGCATTCAACTTCGCAGCTCGCTCTAAAAGACGCGAATGCAGATAGAAAACGTCTCCCGGATAAGCTTCACGACCTGGAGGACGACGCAACAAAAGAGACATTTGACGATAGGCCACCGCCTGTTTTGACAAGTCATCATAACCGATCAAAGCATGTTGCCCATTATCACGGAAATACTCACCTATAGCACATCCAGCAAGAGGTGCAATAAATTGCAGTGGTGCTGGATCAGAAGCGGTCGCTGCAACAATAATAGAATATTCCAGCGCTCCACGTTCTTCTAAAACTTTAACGAATTGTGCCACCGTCGAACGTTTTTGACCGATAGCCACATAAATACAATAAACTTTGTCTTGCTCTCGTCCAGCTCCTTTTTCATGAAAAGGTTTTTGGTTTAAAAATGTATCAAGCAAAATTGCGGTTTTTCCTGTTTGGCGATCACCAATCACCAATTCACGTTGCCCCCGTCCAATAGGGATGAGTGCGTCAATCGCTTTCAATCCGGTCGACATCGGTTCATGCACAGACTGACGCGGAATAATTCCAGGAGCCTTAACATCAACACGACGACGCTCTGTTGCTTTAATGGGCCCCTTACCATCTATAGGGTTTCCCAACGCATCAACCACACGCCCGAGCAAAGCGGGACCCACAGGAACATCGACGATAGTGCCCAATCGCTTTACACAATCACCTTCACGAATATCACGATCTGAGCCAAAAATGACCACACCAACATTATCAACTTCCAAATTGAGGGCCATACCCCGCACACCGTTTGGAAAGGCGACCATTTCCCCTGCTTGGACATTATCCAAACCATAAACGCGAGCAATACCATCCCCCACAGAGAGAACCCAACCAATTTCTGAAACCTCAGCCTTTTGGTCAAAGTTTTTGATTTGCTCTTTTAGAATTTTTGAAATTTCAGATGGTCTAATATCCATCAGCTGACCTCTTTTTTCAATGCAAGCTTAAGCGAAGACAATTTTGTGAGAAGTGACGTATCAATTTGAGACGACCCCACACGAACGATTAATCCACCAAGAATTGTTGGATTCACAATGATGTGTAGCAAAACCTTTCCCCCAACGACACCTTCCAAAGCCTCACACAACTCTTGTTTTTGTTGAGAACTTAAGGGGCGCGCAGAAACAATTTGCGCAGTAACCTGCCTACGAGCGCGCGCAACACAACGCTGGAAAGCATGTAAAATACCAAATACGGCACTAAGCCTACGATTTATTGCAACAACGCGTAAAAAATCACCAATAACCTGCCCTGCGTTTTTATCAGCAAATTTGATGTTTGCACAAACAGTTTGCATCACCTTAACTTGCTCTTTAACTGAAAAGAATGGACTAAGCACAAAGCGTTTTAAATCTTTATTTTGCTCCAAAACAAGCAAAAGATCTTCCACTGCCTTTTCAATCTTTTCAATGTTTCCGGCTTCTTGAACGCAATCAAAAAGCGCTTGCGCATAGCGTTGATCTACCAACGGCAGCGGTATGAGAGAAAATGAATCCGACACGAAATACCGCCTCTTTCCCTTGAGCGACTCTCTGATAGTTATCAGATGAAATGAAACAGACATTCTCAATCTTAAGAATCTTCTTCTTAAAACCTAGAACAAAAATCACTTGGTTTCTAGCATAGACATAGCCGACTCGCAACACCACAAATCGCTGCTTTTTAAAAATTTTAATAAAATATTCAAAATATTTTTGAAAAGAATTTTTTTTAGATATACAGGATGGCATCATAGTTTTTTATGCCTCTTTTTGACATTCTCTGAGCGATTTTTTCACTCTCTTTGATTTTGCTTCAAACGCTCTTGCCACCATAACAAAACACTTCTTCTCTAAAAAACACTCCCTTTATCATCACAAAACCTTTAACGAGATACGAATGCGACTGAAAAAATCTATTATTGCAAACTGATAAGAAAGAAAAAGTGATGAATATCCTACTGAAAATTAAAGAAAAAATTGATCTTTTCTCTTCAAATACCCACTCCTTTTCAAAAATTTCACCAAGTGTATTTTCTTGTAAACACACTCTTTAAATATACAACGCATTGATTTATAATGATAATATATCATTTTTCATACCAGATGAGCCCCACACATCGAAAGATTCTCTTATTTCAAATCTTTCTATCAAAATCACTCTCTTGCTCCATCACAAACAAAAAAGAAAATGATTAAAGAAAAAAACACCTCGTATAAACGCTCTCAAGTACCAAAAGCTTTAGTAATCCTAAAAGCTTTATAATAAATAGCGCCATTTGATACCTTTATAAAATAAAGATAGTGATCCTTAACGCGTTGTTTTCATTCATAAAAGCTTTTATATTCCACACTCGAGAAACATCGTAAAATGAATTCGAGCATGCTGAGAAACATTTGCTTAAACAAGCATATGAATATAGTAATACAATAGATGTTCGGTAATTTCCGTTTTGGGCGTTCTGCTTTACATGAAAAATGTGCCCCCATTAGAGAACGAAAGTAACAAAAGAATGAAAAAATGGATAATCTCTATTTCACGACAGCGCCCATGAATGCTATAATAGTAACCTCATTAAGCAGCCCCATCTTTACACTTATGAAAGAACAAGCCAGCACTATCACATACTTTGCCATCTCCCAATTTTACGACAACCCTTAACACTTGAGATGATTAAGAATTTTAGTCCTATCTTGTATAGTTTCACTCGACACAGGCTCTCCTATCTGTAACATGCAAACGAATGGTTTTGATAGATTAATATAACCAGATTTGAAATAAGTGAATCCTACAATAGTTGAGATTCTAATATGAATAACAGCATATTATCATTATAAATCAATATTTATTATTTATAAAAATTATAATTATGGGCGCTTTTGAAAATTCTAGAGCCATAAATAAGGACGACAACGATGAATACGCATTTTAACCTTTACGCTCCCAAATGAATCTGCATTCTCGTCAAAGATAAATAAAATAGATATATGCAATACTCTCGCCTTAATCTAGCATACAAAAGCAGGTGCGACTCGCACAGCGCTGATACATCTTATGAACGCTGCTTCTTAAGGTTTTAAGATCAAACCACATGAAAAACACGACTTTCATTAAGCCCACGTAGCTTCACTTTATATGGCATTATAGTGCACTGATTTTAGAAAAAGCATAGATCAATATCAATTTGAACCCGTATAAAATTGGATATTTTGGGGTGTACCGCTAAGCATTTTCAGCCCCTATAATCCGCCTTTATAACCTATAATCCGCCTATCAAAAGGATACTGCCCTAACACAAAAAAGGAGTAAAAGCCGAAATGATAGCGCCCTCAAATAAGAGAAGCGCTTCTGCTGGTTTCATAATAAAGATATTTTTTCCTATGGCTCTGCTTAATGCAATGCACATGTATCATATTCTGCTGCTAGGATGCTTATTCTGAATAAGATAATATTAAAGTAAAGCATCTTAAGTAAAGAGACCTTCACTTTATGCGATACTGGTTTTAGAAAAAACTTTGCGGATCAATATCAATTTGAACCCGAACAGAACTGGGCATTTTGGGTGTACCACTAAGCATTGCACGTATAAACCCTTGTATATCAAAAGAGCGCTGTCCTTGCAGCAAAAGCCGAAAACGATAACGCCCCCGAACCAAAGCCAAAGGCGCTTCTGCTGGTCCCATAACCGAGATATTTTTCTCCCGTGGCGCTGCTTGACGCAATGCGCGCGCATAATGTTCTGCTGCTTGGCGCTGTTGTGCAGAGACAATCAAAGAGGCAAGCCGCCCATAGGGGGGCAAATGATAATGCTGACGCGCTGCAATCTCACGTGTGTAAAAATCTTCTGGCTGGCATGAAAGTAAGGCTTTGATGACCGGATGCTCTGGTTGATAAGTTTGCAATAATCCTAAACTTTCCAATCCCACACGCCCTGCTCTTCCGGTAACTTGAGAAAGCAGCTGGTAGGTACGTTCACTTGCGCGTAAATCACCATTGGCAAGACCAAGATCAGCATCAATAACGCCAACCAGAGAGAGCTTTGGAAAATGATGTCCTTTAGCAACCAACTGTGTTCCAATAATAATGTCCACATCGCCATTTGCAATGGCTTGTAATTCGCTTCGCAATTGCCCAATCCCCCCTTTGAGATCTGTTGAAAGAATCAATGATCGCGCTTGAGGAAAAAGCATTTGTGTTTCTTCTGCAATTCTTTCCACACCCGGTCCACAAGCCACGAGATGATCTAATGTCCCACATTCAGGACAGGCTTGAGGAAGTGGTTCATGATATCCACAATGATGACATTTCAGTTGCCCTTGCGCACGATGTTCTACCAACCAACTTGAACAATCGGTACAATGAAAACGATGTCCGCAAATTCGGCATAAAGTTAAAGGTGCATAACCACGACGATTAAGAAAAAGAAGAGCTTGTTCGCCCTTTTCAAGCGTTTGTTTTAAAGCCCTTTCAAGAGCAAAGGAAATAAAGCGCCCCTTTTGCACCCCTCCTTGGCGCATATCAACCACCCGCAACTGTGGCAGTGCTACTTCTTTAAAACGGGAAGGTAAATGCACCTTTTGATAACGCCCTTTTAAAACATTGGCTTGGCTTTCAATCGACGGTGTAGCTGAAGATAAAATAACAGGAAAATGTTCAAAAGAGCCCCGTGCAACAGCCATATCACGCGCATGATAAAAAATGCGCTCTTCTTGTTTATAAGCGCTATCATGTTCTTCATCGACAACAATCAAGCCAAGCTCATGAAAGGGAAGAAAAAGCGCTGAACGAGCCCCCGCAACAACACGCACCCGCCCTTCTGCAACTTGCCGCCAGACGCGTTCTCTACGTCGTGGCGTCAAATCAGAATGCCATTCTGCTGCCGCAGCTCCAAAGCGTGCATAAAAACGATCTAAAAACTGCTGTGTTAAAGCAATTTCCGGTAATAAAATTAAAACTTGGCTACCCCCTTTGAAGGCTTGAGCGACCGCTTCAAAATAAACCTCTGTCTTTCCTGATCCCGTAACACCATCAAGCAAAAAAACTTGAAATTGAGAAGATACAACACCTTCTCGCAACATTGTTGCTGCTTCATTTTGCGCTCCCTGCAACTGAGGAGGACAAAAGTCAGGATCAGGCATTGCCACAAGATCAGGAGCAGGAACTATAACATCTTCAAAAACCCCTAGCGCTTTTAAACCTTCAACAACAGAAACCGAAGTTCCAGCCGCATGTGCCAGACCAGAACGTGTCCATATCTTCTCATTACGCACCAATTCCAAAACCCGTGATCGCGCTGGTGTGAGACGTTCTACATTTCCACCACAATATCGCAAACCCAGCATCTGCGCTTCCGGCTCTAAAGCAGCCGGTACAGACAAAACCAATCGCGCCATAAGACCAAAAGGCGCCATTGTATAGCGACTAACAAAACGCAAAAATGTGATCATTTCTGCCTTTAAGGGGGGGCAATCAAAAACATGAAGCAGAGAGCGTAATTTTTCACGCGCCACCGAACCAGACCTTTGCCCATCTGCTGTCTTCTCTCCAACATCCACAACAAAACCGCAAAGCTCACGCCCCATCACCGGAACTCGAACAAAGGAACCAACATTCACTTCCATAGAAGAGGGAACTTTATAACTATAAGCGTGAGCAACAGGAAGAGGAACCAATACGGATACAATCTTTTCCTCTATCACGTTTGAATGCATCTTTTAAACCAATCTACGACCTCTTGAACACCAACAGGTCTATACCTTATCTTTAAAAACTCTTATAAGATTCATTGCAGAATTCAATCTCTTCCCTCTATCATAACACTTCTCTCACAAGAATTCTTTTTAACACTCATCCCCTCTACCAAAGTGTCAATAAAAGAACCAATCTTATCCTCTATAACAAAAAACTCTATAGCAAAAAAACAGCGCCATTCTTCTGTGCAAATAAAGCTCATCACTATACGCATTAAACATGATATCGTCAGTGCGCTCTTCAACAAAGCGATCCCATAGTTATGACTTCTTCCCAACACACACGTTTGTTTTTTTACCGCATCATATCTCAATTTATCTTCAACAAACTGATTTATAAAGATATAATCATCATTTTACCTATTGTAATAAAAAACCCTCAATACAGTGAATTTTCTCATTTCAAACTCATCGAGGAACATTTGTAAATCCTTATTGATGAGAGAGTATCCCATGATTTGAATTACAGGAAGAATAGTATTGCAAATGGAACCTTTACAATATTCACCTTGGCTTTGTGCCAAAACGTGGAAACACGTGTATACATCTTTCAGCTTGATTGAGAATCAAGCAACAATACAAGCAGCACAAAAGCGTATTGTTGAAGAATGGGGAACACAGAATAAATCAATGTATTGACCATAAAAAACACTTCATGTGTAAAATTTTACATGCCTTCTTCAATGGTGTTTTACCATAAAATAAATCCATTCGCTTCTATTAAAAATGAGGTTAAACCTACTTCCTGAAAAAGGAAGGGATCTTATGATGCACTCTCAAATATCAAGAGCAATCGCAAATAGGAAATGAGCAAAGAATGTGATAATGCTAGCTTATTTTCATAAGTATAAAAATACCGCTACGCAAAGATGCCAATACACAAAAATGTTTGTACACAATGAGTCCTATATCTTTCATGAGCAACGCTACAAAATGGGTGTGGAAACAATGAATCATATTGCTTTACTACAAACAGGTACATGGTTAACACCATAGCATTCTTGTTCTTTGACACAGAGATTAATTCTTTCTCTTGCTTTTGCAGTCAACAATAGCGCATAACAAAAAATAGGATAAAAGCTAACAAGAAGAGGTTAGAGATGAAGTTTTTTGTGGATAGCGCCAATATTGAAGAAATCCAAGAGTTACAGAATTTAAGCCTTGTTGATGGTGTCACCACCAATCCCTCTCTTATCCTAAAATCAGGACGCAATATTCTTGATGTTACAAAAGAAATTTGTGCTCTCATTAGCGGACCTGTTTCTGCTGAAGTTGCAGCAACGGAATTTGAAAGCATGATGAAAGAAGCGGCTGTTTTAGCAAAGATTGCCGACAATATTTGTATCAAGCTTCCTTTAACACTCGATGGTTTAAAAGCCTGTAAAGCCCTTACAGCAGAAGGACTAAAAACAAATCTCACCCTTTGTTTTTCTGCCAATCAAGCCTTACTTGCAGCCAAAGCAGGCGCGACATTTGTTTCGCCTTTTATTGGTAGACTAGATGATTGCGGAAATGATGGAAGTGAACTGCTTCATGAAATTCGCACAATTTATGATAACTATAACTTTGAAACACAAATCTTGGCCGCTTCAATCCGCACCGTTAATCATGTCAAAGAAGCAGCACTCAGTGGTGCTGACGTTGCAACAGTTCCACCAGCAATCTTAAAAGCACTGGTCAAACACCCTCTCACTGAGAAAGGATTGCAAACATTTCTCAACGACTGGAAAAAAACAGGACAAAATATTGCTTAATGGCTAGAAGTTTTATTCGAAAGATCTTTTGAAAGTAACAAAAAAATCTGTTCAGCCAACTCTTCCGCAACACGTTTTTTTGCATCCTCTTCTGCTTGCAGCGTTGCATATTCTTGACGAAGTCGCTCAAAAGATGCATTCATCATTGCTGTTCCTTTTGCAACAAGAGTATTTTTCATATCCTGCAAAGTGTAAGAAGCTTTGCTCATAACAGTTCCAACAGAAGGTCGTCCTTTTCGTTTTTTCTCGAAGTCAACCTCTATCTGCATAGATTCTCTTGTAGAGACAGATATCTGCAATGCCAATCGATAAGCCGGTAGAGAAGGCTTAGCACCATTTCCATACAAAAGAAACAGCAGATGATTGCGCACCATTTGACCAAAACGATCTGAAGGCTCTTCCACAACAATAGAAGCAAGCTTTGCTGAAAGCCCCAAAGAAGCTTGCCCAGAAACAGGATCCCCATAAGAAGCAGAATTCCCATAGGAAGCAGAATCCATTGTCATTGCACTCTGCAACTCTTGACGATAAAGCGGTTCAACTTTGCATCCACACAACAATGTGAAGATACCCGCTAAAACGACAAGAATAAAACTTTTAAAAAACGACATTCACAATCCTTTGTGGAACAATAATGATTTTTTTCACAGGCTTTTCAATCAGCTGTGCCTTTACAAAATCTAACGCCAAAACCGCCTCTTTAATCATCGTTTCATTTGCTGTTGCTGCAACGCTCACCTCACCACGTTTTTTACCATTAATTTGTACTGGCAAAGTATAGCATTCCGCAACGGTTAACGCGCTGTCATAAACAGGCCAAGCAAGCGCAGACATTAAAGTTTTTCCTCCTAAAGCAGCATGACATTCTTCTGCTAAATGGGGCATCATCGGTGCAATCATGGCAAGAAAAAAATCCATAGCTTGACGTAAAGAAGCTTTCATTTCATCGTCAACACTTGCTATCTTGTTGAGCAACGGTGCCATAATATTCAAGAATTCATAAAGGCGTGCAATAGCCCGATTAAAAGCAAATTTTTCCAAATCATCTTCCACAGCGCAAAGCGTGCGATGTGCGACCTTTGAAAGTTCCAAAGCTTCCCCCTGATGCCCTGCACAAGGCGCCACGTCCTTTAAAACAGAAGCACTCAAAGCAACATGGCGCCAAACACGCTGTACAAAGCGATGGGCTCCTTCAACACCAGATTCTGTCCAGATAACATCCCGCTCGGGGGGAGAATCTGACAACACAAACCAACGCACAGTATCAGCGCCATAAGATGCGATAATATCATCAGGATCAACGACATTCTTTTTGGATTTCGACATTTTTTCAATCGAACCAATCATCACTTCACTTTGATCAGTCAATTTGTAAGCCTGTCGTTTTCCATCCTTTTCAACAATGGAAATTTCTGCTGGAGAAACCCACCCTTGATCATCCCGATAGGTTTCATGCACCACCATACCTTGGGTAAAAAGCCCCTTAAAAGGCTCATCAACCCTCACATGGCCGATCAATTTCATGGCACGCATAAAAAAGCGTGCATAAAGAAGATGAAGAATGGCATGCTCAATTCCACCAATATATTGTTGCACAGGCAACCATTCAGAGATTGCTTGTTTGTCAACAGGTTCCTGCGCAAAAGGAGCCGTAAAGCGTGCATAATACCAAGAAGAGTCAACAAATGTATCCATGGTATCGGTTTCACGTTTGGCAGGTTGACCACAGGAAGGACAAGTAACGTTCTGCCACCTTTCATGCCGTGCAAGAGGATTTCCAGGTTGATCAAAAGTAACATCATCAGGCAACACAACTGGCAAATCAGTCCGTGGTACAGGGACAACGCCGCAAGATGTACAATGGATCATCGGAATGGGGCACCCCCAATAACGTTGACGCGAAATCCCCCAATCACGCAAACGAAATTGCACTGTTTTTTTCCCTTGCGGTTGCCCATTGAGCATTTGTTCTTCAAGCCTTTTGGCTGCTTCTTCAAAAGCTTGTTGAGGTGTCAAACCATCCAAAAAGCTGGAGTTGATCATCACACCATCACCCGTATAAGCTGTTTCAGCAATGACAAAATCTTCTGCTTGCTTTCCTTTTGGCAAAACCACCGGTTTTATTGGAAGATCATATTTACGCGCAAAATCAAAATCTCTCTGATCATGAGCCGGACAACCAAAAACAACCCCTGTTCCATAATCCATAAGCACAAAATTCGCGATATAAACAGGAATATGTACTGTTGAATCAAAAGGATGAACTGCCAAAAGGGGCGTAAGAAATCCTTGTTTTTCAGCTGTTTCAAGTGCTGCCGTTGTCGTTCCACCACATCGACAATTTTCGATAAAAGCACTCAACGCTTTATCTTTCTTTGCTAAAGCTTGTGCAATAGGATGATCAACAGACACAGCTAAAAAAGAAGCGCCAAAAAGTGTATCAGGACGTGTTGAATAACAAACAACCTCATCAAATGTCTCACAAACATCATCAACACCACTTGCATCATCAGTATCCGCAATCGACTTTAAAGCCCAACGAATCAGTAAACCTTGCGATTTTCCAATCCAATTTTTTTGCATCGTGCGAACTTTTTCCGGCCATTGCTCCAGCTCTTCAAGCCCGGCCAAGAGCTCTTCACTAAAGTCGCTAATTTTGAAAAACCACTGCGTCAACTCACGTTGTTCCACCAACGCACCAGAACGCCATCCCCGCCCATCAACAACCTGCTCATTTGCCAAAACAGTATGATCAACAGGGTCCCAATTCACCTTAGCCACTTTACGCGCAACCAACCCCTTCTGATAAAAATCAAGGAACAACATTTGTTGACGATGGTAATACTCCACATCACAAGTCGCAAATTCACGCGTCCAATCGAGTGAGAGCCCTAATTGCTTTAATTGCCCGCGCATTACAGCAATATTTTGATAAGTCCAAGTTTTAGGATGCACTTTGCTTTGCAGAGCAGCATTTTCAGCCGGCATACCAAAAGCATCCCAGCCCATAGGATGAAGTACATTAAAACCCTTTGCCCTTTTATAGCGTGCCACCACATCCCCCATGGCATAATTGCGCACATGCCCCATGTGAATGCGGCCTGACGGATAAGGAAACATTTCTAAAACATAATATTTTTCACGAGCATCTTCTTGAACAGTCTGAAAAATTTTCTTTTCATCCCAAATTTCTTGCCATTTTTTTTCTCTCGCACGTGGATTATAGCGTTCGCCTATATTATAATGTTCAATCGTCATTCCCATTATACTCTTTTAATAAAACTGCACCAAAAAACTTGTTTTATTATGCTTGACCATGGATTAAGCTCATCGTCAACATTTTCGTGAAATATTTCCCTAAGTATTTTATAAAACTTTTAAAAAAACGACCAACTCTTAAACAAAAAAGGTAAAGCACAAAAATATGAATACACAAACGCCCCTCGATGCCCCTTCCATTGAAACATGGCAAAACCTTCAAAAAGACATTGCTGAAACATGTCAAGAGCTACAACGCCCCGTAGAAGAAATTGAACTTATCGCTGTTTCAAAAACTGTTTCTGCCGCTGATATACGTCCCCTTTTGCAAGCAGGCCAATCTTTATTTGCAGAAAACCGCGTACAAGAAGCGGCACAAAAATGGCCCGAGTTACGTCAACAATTTGAAAATATTAAACTTCATCTCATTGGTCCCCTACAATCAAATAAAGCCGCTGAAGCTATCAAAATTTTTGATGTCATTCAAACGGTTGATCGTGAAAAAATAGCCAAAATTTTGGCGGAAGAAATGCAAAAACAAAAAAGGCATCTTCCCTGCTATGTTCAGGTTAACATTGGCTTAGAACCGCAAAAAAGTGGTATCGCACCACAAGAAGCGACATCTTTTGTCGACCAATGCAAAAACAACTATGGACTTAATATCATCGGTCTTATGGGCATCCCCCCTGTCGATGAAAACCCCGGACCCTATTTCGCACTCTTAGCAAAATTAGCAAAACAAGCCGGTCTTCCAAAGCTTTCCATGGGCATGTCCAGTGACTTCAAAATTGCTCTACAGTTTGGCTCTAACGTCCTTCGCATTGGCTCCGCTTTATTTGGAAAACGCCCTATGTAAAGCAATTTCCCTTCATATAAATCTCCATTGAAAATTCTACGAACAAACCCAAAACAACAAAAATGAGAAAAAACATTCCCCTCAAAATCAAGAAAAGCGCAACTCTAGCAAAAAAGATTCCAGTCCCTCTTTCATCCTGTTAGCAAAATAAGCAAAAATGCTCTTCCTAAGCTTCTCACCAGCCCTGCTCAACCCATAAAATGACTTCAAAACAGCCCTGCTTAGGCTCTCATATTCCCACACATTGGCTCTACTTCGCCTCCCCTCTGACCGCCTCTCCAGCAAAAGCAACATAAAAATAAATCCTTATATAAAGGCAAAATGATAAGAGAGGCGTTGTGCATTCATAAAAAAACTGTCGCAAAATCACTAATAGCAAAAGAATATTCAATAGGATTGTCGCAATGATTTCCATTAAAAACCACGAATTCTCTTAACTTCTCCAACACGCGTAAACAATTTCCTCACATGCCAATGGCGTAAAGCAGGCAAAAAAGGCTTATAGCTGCATAATACAGTAACAAAACTCTTTCATGTAAGTCACGTGAGCAAAATAAACATCTCAAATGCCCAATAGAGCACCAAGAGCCGCGCTAAACAACATGACAGCAATCTATATGGTTCAAGGATAGCATAGAGGCTTTCTATGCTCTACAAAGCGTAAATACAGTCAATATTCGCCTGAAAAGTAAAAGAACGAATCCCATGTATATGCGCATAATACACGTAGGAGAAACAATGGCAATGAGACTGATTTCAATAACGATATTCCTTTATCGTTCTTGTAAACAAAGAGAAAAACTTCAACTTTTTATATGCGCAATTTTTCTAATTTTAAACTTCAATTAAGCAAAAATATGGTGTAATTTCTTATATTTTAAAATATTACAAATAATACTATTATCCTATTAAGAATAAAATTTAATATATACATAAATAACTTATCATTTATACAGTATTTTTATTACTATTTTGAAAGTTTATCTTTGTCATTTCTCTAAAATACGTGATATCCATTTGAAATGTATCATTATGATGCTACTTTTAATGTAGATAATTAAGGAGAATTAATATGTTTGGTTCATTCAACACATTTGGTCATATGGCGACAAAGCCTTCTTTTGGTCATTCGCACAATTCAAGACCTACTCATGGAAATGCATGTAGTCCTAATGCTTTTATGTCTCACATGAAAGCACAGGGTTTTGACTATGCAGTTGCAGGAGGGATAACCGGAGCAGCACTGGGAGCTATAACTGGTCCAGGTGCACTTATGGGTGGCCTTACTGGTGCCACGACTGGTTTCTTCGGAGGTTTTGGTTTAGGGTTCGTACAGAAAGTTCATGAGTGTTGGTTCTAATTTGTAGAGAGCAACTATAAAGATATCTCTGAAGATAATAATTTGTAATTTTTTTCGAAAAATATCTAAATTATATTATCTACAATTATTATTGAGACGGACTTCAGAGATATTTATAATTTGTAATTATATTATAACTTGGATTTCGTGATGACAGATTTTGCTTATAAAATCATTGAATCGCTTATAGCAACATTTTTTTTGGTTTAATATATCTTTTTTATTATTGGAAAGATTCTCTAAAAAAATCATTATTAATAAGCTCAATATTCTTTCTTGTTAGTCTTTTATTTAATGATAGTGGTTTATATCAACTTGTAAGGGATATTTTATAATAGACATTTTTTAATGTCTTTATGCCTTTATAAAAGGCGCTATACCGCAATAGGTTTTACCACATTTGAGTATCCTAAAAGCATAGAATACCCTCTTTAATATCATCACATCAGATTTAAAAATTGACTATTCTAATCTTTGTCATTTAGTCTAACCTCACAATGAAAAGCTTTTGGGAAAACTCTGCCACAAATATAAAAATACAATGGCTGATTTTTCTAAAAAATAAATAAAAAGAGGGAAGCATGACTGAAAAAATCTATCCAGTATCAGAAGAGATCAAAAAAAATACTTTACTCGATGAGGAAACTTATCAACAATGGTATCGAGAAAGTATCAATGATCCAGAAAGCTTCTGGGCCAAACATGGTCAACGCATTGAATGGTTTAAACCTTTTACAAAAGTAAAAAACACTTCTTTTAACGGAGATGTATCAATTCAATGGTACGAAGATGGGATAACAAATGTTGCCTATAATTGCATTGATCGCCACCTGAAAACCCATGGAGACAAAATTGCGCTCATTTGGGAAGGAGATAATCCTTATCACAATAAAAAAATAACCTATAACGAGCTTTATGAACATGTTTGTCGTTTTGCCAATCTTTTGAAAGGTCGTGGAATTAAGAAAGGCGATAAAGTAACCATTTATCTTCCTATGATTCCCGAAGCAGCCTATGCTATGCTCGCCTGCGCCCGCATTGGTGCTGTTCATTCGGTTATTTTTGCTGGCTTTTCTGCTGAGGCAATAGCAGGACGCCTTGTTGACTGTGAATCAACCTTCATCATTACCGCTGATCAAGGCTTGCGTGGCAGCAAACGGATCAACTTAAAAGACAATGTTGATCATGCTATTGAGATAGCAGCGCGCCAAAACGTGCATGTAGACCAAGTCATGGTTATACGGCGAACTTGTGGACCCATTCAATGGATAAAGGGGCGTGATTTTTGGTACCATGAAGAGATAGCTCATGCCAAAACAGACTGTCCACCAGAACCCATGAACGCTGAAGATCCGCTTTTTATTCTTTATACTTCCGGCTCCACCGGCAAACCCAAAGGTGTTTTACATACCACAGCGGGCTATCTTGTTTTTGCCTCGATGACACATCAATATGTTTTTGATTATCACCCCAATGAAGTTTACTGGTGCACAGCTGATATTGGTTGGATTACCGGTCATTCTTACTTGGTTTATGGACCTTTATGCAATGGTGCGACTACTTTAATGTTTGAAGGCACACCAACCTTTCCTGACAAAGGAAGATTTTGGGAAATTGTCGACAAGCACCAAGTCAATACACTCTATACCGCACCAACAGCTATCCGCGCTTTAATGGGAGCAGGAAATTCGTTTGTTGAACACTCAGACAGGACATCGTTGCGTCTTTTAGGCACGGTAGGAGAACCTATTAACCCAGAAGCATGGGAATGGTTTTATCATACAGTTGGAAATGACCGTTGTCCGATTCTCGATACATGGTGGCAAACAGAAACAGGGGGGCATATGATCACGCCCTTGCCTGGTGCAACACCCCTTAAAGCAGGGTCAGCCACACGTCCTTTCTTTGGTATTCAACCCCAAATTGTTGATGCTCAAGGCAATGTTTTAGAGGGTGAAGCAGAAGGCAATCTTTGTATCAGTGATTCATGGCCCGGACAAATGCGCACACTTTATAAGGATCATGAGCGCTTTATTCAAACTTATTTTTCCTCCTATAAAGGAAAATATTTTTCAGGCGATAGCTGTAGGCGCGATAGCGACGGCTATTATTGGATCACAGGACGGGTTGATGACATTCTCAATGTCTCGGGACACAGGTTAGGAACCGCTGAAATTGAATCAGCCCTTGTTTCTCATCCCGCTGTATCAGAAGCAGCCATTGTGGGTTATCCGCATTCCATTAAAGGACAAGGAATTTATAGTTTTGTGACCCTCATGGAAGGGACAGCGCCAAGTGAAGAATTGCAAAAAGATCTTATCAAGCATGTGAGACAAGAAATAGGCTCTATTGCCATATTGGATAAAATTCAGTTTGCTCCGCAGCTTCCCAAAACGCGATCAGGGAAAATTATGAGACGTATTTTACGAAAAATCGCCGAAAACGATTTTGATACTCTTGGAGATATTTCAACGCTTGCCGAACCACAAGTTGTTGAAGATCTGATTGCTAACCGACAAAATTAAAGAACCCACAAAGAAATATAACATACGGTGGTTTTTGTTTTTCTGCTAAAATTATCTCAGCATTGTTACGAAAACCACCGATGAGAATAAAAAAACAAAACAATTCATTAGAAGCTCAATAATTCTAACAACAAACGCTTTTCTCATAACAGGTAAGAAATAATTTAAGCAAAAACCTTAGGAATGGAATGCAAACAAGAATAAGAAAGTAAGATAAAAAGAGCAACATAGCTTTTTAAAATCGCCCAATACCCACTCAATGCAAAAAAGCCTCTGATAAAGAAGGAAAAATAGTTCTGATGTTTATGCTAGAATCACTTTGAAATTCCTGCTAAAATCATAAATAAAACTAAAAAGAGAAAGTATAAGTGATAATATTTTTGAGCAAAAATATTTATCTATAACGAGGGTGTATAAAAAATATTGAAAACCATGAAATCTAAAATAAACAATCTTACAACAAAAATCTAAAGCAATGAAAGTAAGAGTTCTTAGAATAAATGATGCAATATAAAATCAGGAGTAATAATAAAAAGTGATTCATTTTGAAAATGTCGGTCTACGCTATGGAATGGGACCTGAGGTCCTTCGTGATATTAGCTTTCATATTCCTCCTGGATCATTTCAATTTCTCACTGGCGCCTCTGGAGCAGGGAAAACGTCGTTGATGCGTCTTATGTTTTTGGCACTCAAACCCACCCGCGGTCATATTGATCTCTTTGGAACAGATACAGCATTACTCAAACGCCAAGAGCTCCCTGCGCTGCGACAACGTATCGGTGTAGTTTTTCAAGATTTTCGTTTACTCGACCACATGACCACTTATGAAAATGTTTCCTTACCTTTACGCATTAAAGGACAAGAAGAAGCAACCTATCGCAGTGAAGTGGAAGATCTTCTCTGTTGGGTAGGTCTTGGAGATCATATCCATGTTTTACCACCAGTTCTTTCTGGCGGAGAAAAACAAAGGGTAGCCATTGCACGCGCACTCATTGATCAACCTGAAATTCTACTTGCCGATGAACCCACCGGAAATGTCGATCCGCCCTTAGCAAAACGCCTACTCCGTTTGTTTATTGAATTAAACCGTTTTGGAACGGCTGTGATCATTGCTACCCATGATATTGCCTTAATGGAACAAGTTGCAGCACGACGTATGCTTCTCCATAACGGACGGATGACGATTCATGAATAAGTCTTTCCCCATTTTTACAAGCAATAAAAAAAATACAACAGCGATTATTCCCAGTGGTAATATTTCTGGAAAAGCATTGGTTGCCATTATTGCTATTATGACATTTCTTTCAAGCCTCACCTTAATCGGTGTTGATTTAGTCCAACGTGCCGCCCAAAATTGGAGTAATCAGATTAGCTATGAAGCAACAATACAAATACGCCCCATGGACAATGTTGATATCAACAAAGCTCTCCGTGATGCCGTACAATTAGTTAAAACATTTTCTGGTGTACAAGATGCAAAAATTGTTGACCAAAAAGCTACAGAAAAATTACTGGAGCCATGGCTTGGAACAGGCTTCAATGTCAATGAATTGCCCCTTCCCCGCCTTATCATTGTGACTCTGAAGAGAGATGAAAAAATCAATTTTGCAGCCATTAATCACGCCATTAAAACCCAAATTCCAGGAGGTCAATTTGATGATCACCGTGTTTGGGTCCATCGTTTTGCAACCATGGCACACACCACTGTTTTCATTGGTTTTTCAATTTTAGTATTGGTTCTAGGCTCTCTTATTCTTACCATCATTTTTGCCACCCGCAATGCATTGGCAGAAAATACACATATTATCAATGTCTTATATTTCCTTGGTACTGAAACTCTTTTCATTGCCCGCCAATTTGACTGGCATTTTTTTAAAACTGCACTACGTGGTGCTTTATATGGTGGTCTCACAAGCATATTTCTGTTTTCAGCCTTTTGTCTCTGGACGAATTATAACTTGGGAAGAGTGGAAGCTAGCCAAATAACAGCTTTGTTTGGACATCTTTCCATAAGTTCCATTCCTTACGGAAAAATCATTTTTCTTATTATTTTCGTTTCTTTTCTTACCACCCTTACAAACCGCATGACTATTTTAACACAACTGAAAAAAATCGATCAATGTGAAAACGGTTTATTTTAATTTTATGACTCACAACACTTCCAACTCATTGACGCAAAACAATTTAGAACGTCCTCTTCCAAAACGGCTCCACTATAGTTGGTCTCCCCGCTTTTTATTTCGCTACTTTCCACCGACAACCCTTACTCTTGCAATCATTGTTTTCATTTTCTGGAGCGGTTTTATTATTTTTTCTGAAAAAACTGAACGACTTGTCCCCCCAACACCTCTCCCCAAAGCAGATGCCATTATCGTGCTTACAGGCGGAGAAAACCGAATAGAGACAGGACTCCATCTCTTACAAAGGGGGCTTGGTTCACGACTCCTTATCAGTGGTGTAAACACCACAACCAATCTGAAAAGTCTCATACATAACATGCATATTACCCCACGGCTTGTCTCCTGTTGTATTGACATTGGGCATCAAGCGATTAACACCAGAGGAAACGCTACAGAAAGTGCTGCTTGGATCAAAAAACACCACTATAAAACCCTTTATATCGTCACCCATGATTACCATATGTGGCGCTCGATGCGAGAACTTAAATATTTAATGCCTGATATCCATTTCATTGCCTATCCTGTTAAAAAGAGCGATGCTGAAAGCGCAATACAACAGATCAATCAAATCCGCATTCTTCTATTTCAATATATTAAAACGCTCCAAGTCTATCTCAGAACCGCATTCTAGTCTTTATCCTTCTGACTTTTTAAAAACCTTGCCATCTTCTGACCGCTTCATACCGTTCTTTCCATACCCTTCCACACGAAGTTGCCTCTATAAAAGCTCGAATAGAGCTACCTTCATACAACACAGAACACCCCACACGTGTCACTGTATTGCACGTTCACCCAAGACATCTCTCACAGCACGGGATTGTACATGCCATCCCAATATATTAAGCTCTTGTAAATAAAGCCCCCAGACAACTATAAGATCTTCAAACTTGTTATAGAGATCTATTTATACCACCGTCTTTACGCTTCATAAAAAATAAAAACCGCCCCACCTATATTTTTCCGCCCCCCAATATTACGATAGCTCTTAAGCCACTTGGGATGATTAGTAAGAGGCATGCTTCACGCCTTTTTTCAAAACGAACATAGCAACCTCATATGACATGAAAAGAAGTAATTTTAATAGATTTAAAATAAGAAAATTTATGATACTTAGATTTCTCATTCAACAGAGAGAATGTTAAACTATTATGATAAATCGATATATTAGTAACAATCTCTTCATTCTAAAAAGCATCTTCATAAGAGCATTTTAGATCAGAGATAGGAATAAGCTCAAAACGCACACCGCCACGAACATCCCACACTTTTTATAACAATATCTTTTGGTATAAATCATTTCCCTCTAAAAACACTTTTTGTTTGGCAGCCTCCCCAAAAAGAACGAAAATTTTTAAACTCTGTCGATCTGTAAACAATAACAATCCAGCTTCTTGTCTAACCCGTTCTCCCTGCTCGCTTCCGATCACCCGCGCTCAAAAGACAGATTTCATGAGAGCTGTGATTTCCTCTAAACATCTCAAAGGACGATGATTCTTATCAGCGACGATTTGTAAATAATCCACTTTCTCTGGGCAGATTCCACTCAGCTTCCCCATTTATATGATTTACTCACATAAGACTCGACGAACAAGCCTGCTTAAAGCTATTCTCCCCTGTCGCTAAAGTCCATGCGTCATCATTTTATCCGCCTACTACCTAAGATGTTTTATCGCATGCAACACATTGATTTATAAGAAAATTTATACTCTACAACTTGAATGAGAGCTCTCAATATCATCAGATTCTTTCATTTCAAATCTATTCTCTGTTGAATCAATCAAAACCTTTTTCTTGCACATCACATAGAACTTGCACATCACAAGGAAAGAGAGCCTGCGTGGCGTAAAACTATACAAGAAAGGCATGCCTTTCTTATGGACTTGTCTCAAGTGCTAAAAGCTTATTGCAACACCCACAAGCTGGCAAAGTATATGAGAATACCAGTTTATTACAACACTGCGCTGTTTTACCGCACAATGGATAACTTCACCTTTTCAGTTTCTCGCACTTCCAATTTTGGCAAACTACGGACAATTTTCATTGTTTCCAAGCTTACAGTAATAACCCGCTGAAACAATTCCAAGGGATAGGCCGGATTACCCACCGTCTCAACAGCATAGCGATTAGCATCATTCACAATCCCACTCGCTTTATCCGTTTTGACAATCTGCCGTTCCATAACCCATTCAAGAGCAGACCTGCCATTGACCACATATTCATAAGCTTCAAGAGGAATATTCTGCATCGTGATATGCGCATTATAAACCACTGTGCTCTTATCAATAGCACCACGCCTACCCGCAAATTTCATCGCTTCAACACGATAGAAACTCTTCTCATCAGAAATCATCCAAGTTCTTGGATCACCCTGTTTATAGGTAACGGGATAGGGCTCAACCTCTTCATAATTCATATGTAAATCACCAAGCTTTCGCCCTGCTGTTACAAAAGCCCAAAAATCCTCTACCTTTTTAACTGTTGGAATACGTGGCAATTCTTTAGACAAATTATGCGCATAACGCGCACGATAATCTTCAGAATGCAAAATCCCATAAACATAATAAAACAAATCATCCTTTGTTATCATTTCACCAGGATATGCTGCCCTAAAATATGCCAACCCTTCATCCGTGAGTGCATCACGCCGCTCTAAACCAGTTTCTTTGCTTTCCTCTGCAAAATTTGCAAACAAATGAACCTGATCTTCCTCTTTATCTAAAGACTTAGTATCTTCATAAATATATCGTGGGAAACACTGACCAGTATCCATTGTATGAAGATTGGGTAAACTCTTAGTCATAAGGACAGAAAAGCCACTGCTTGCTCCAACTCCCGTAACTTGTATTACTCTGTTTTCAACCGCTTGCTTCATAGGAAAGATCCGCGGCATTTGGTACACTCTTTCATTGAAAGTACGGTTATAATAAAGCCATTGCTGCATGAAAGGACGATAAAGACTTTGAACTAAGCAATTACTTTCAAATTCAGAAAACTTTCCTCTTACCAATTCTTCTTTAAGGCTACTACTCCAGCTGATTTTCCTTGCATCTAAATTTACGAAATCATTCACAGCATTTGCACGCACTTTGCGGTCAGAATGCGCATAAACATTATTAAAACGTTCCACTTCATTGTTATAGAAAGTTATAGTGTTACGCATATTCTTCGCTAGATCTTCACGGCTTGAATTATATGCCCAGGCATCGCGAGTAGTTATAATCCCACGAGAAAACGTTTCAAAGAGCTTTTTATCACTACCTTTCTTATCACCTAAGGCTAAAAATTTTTCAAAATCACTGTTACGCTGATCCAGCCAATCACCATGCTCATCTGGTGTAAGCATCTTCCAGCCGTGTTCACACTTGATACCACCAATACTCCCCAACCTCTGAAGTTCACGGAGCTTCTCTTTTGTCGTGAGATTATCACCAATATCGTAATAGTGAATTTTGCAATGCTCCGTGACATTTGGATTTTTAATAAACAGTGTTACAGCGATTCCTGCCATACTTCCACTTCCGAAAACATTTTGCCCTTCTCGAGCACGTCCTTTGCTCATCATATTTTTGCGAATATCACCACGCAAATTGAGAACATAAATGCTCGAAAATTCTTCATTCAATTCTTTTCGTAAACCACTCGTAGAATATCCATTGATAAAACCTGAATTTGTAACAAAACCAATAACACCACAGTCTTTTATGCGATCACTCGCCCAGCGAATGGCACGAATATAACTGTCATAAAGTCCATTAACATTGCTCGCTTTGGATTGAGCGGCATAAGTTTCACGAATGCGGTTATCCAATTTAGGATAACCAATATTTTTCGCATTGTCGTTTTCACTTTTTTGCCCCGAAGAATAAGGGGGGTTGCCAACAATAACACGAATATCCAGTTCTTTTTGGCGTGAGCGACGTGTGCTGTTATCCACCAGCAAATCACTGATCAGGTCTTTTTCTTGCTCGTAAAGCTGGAATGTATCGGTTAAACAAATTCCCTCAAAGGGAATATAATCTCCCCCCATCAAACCATGATAGGTTGTCTCAATATTAATGGCTGCAATATAATAAGCTAAAAGCACGATCTCATTGGCATGAATTTCATGACAAAATTTGTGTTTCATCTCCTCTGGTTTTATCAAACCCGATTGTAAAAGCCGCGTGATAAAAGTTCCCGTTCCTGTAAAGGGATCCATGATATGCACATCAGATGAGCCAAGCGTTTGCCCAAATTCTTGCTCTAAGACATCATTGACAGAGTGCAAAATAAAATCCACAATCTCAACGGGGGTATAAACAATGCCTAGTTTCTCTACAGTACGTGGAAAAGCATAACGAAAAAACTTATCGTAAAGCTCTACAATCAACCTCTGTTTTGCTTTTGGATCCGTAATGCCACTGGCGCGTAATTTTACACTTGTGTAAAATTTCTCGAGATCTTTGGATTCCTTATCGAGATTCGCCTCATCAAGCACATCAAGCATACGCTGCATAGCACGCGATACCGGATTCTCACGTGTGAACTGATACCCTTCAAACAACACCTGAAAGACAGGACGCGTGATAATATGCTGTGCCAACATCTCAATCGCATCAGCCTCTGTAATCGCATCATTTAAATCATCACGCAGTTCTGCTACAAACCTGTCAAAGGCTTGACGCGCCTCAGTGTTTGGCTCTGCCAGAATACCTGTTAAGCGCGTGATATGATTCTTAGCAATTTCAGCAATGTTGCTCGCCCAATCTTCCCAATAATCACGTGTCCCACATTTCTTGACGATCTTTGCCAAAATCGCACGAGAAATTTCATCCACTGGGAAAGAAAACTCCTTGTTTACCTGATCTGTACGAGTTAAATCATATTCCGGTGTCCCAATGCCCGCTCGTGCCGGTTGTGCGCGTAGTGGAAGATTGTCTACAACAGCTGTAACAGCCTGTAACTCAGTGCTCTGCGTGACGCCAATAATCTCAATCACATTGCTGATATCCTGCCCCAAAGATGCCTTATTAATCGTCGCATCAAAACGATCATCATGCGCACGCAAAGCATTTAAAATTTGCCAAACAACCCGATATTTATCATTGTTGTTCAAAGCCTGTTCCACTGGAATCCCAGAGGGAATACCAATTGGCAAAATGACATATCCCATCTTTTTGCCCTCAGACCGACGCATCACCCGCCCAACCGCTTGCACAACATCAATCTGGCTCTTGCGTGGATTTAAAAACATGATCGCATCAAGAGCCGGAACATCCACCCCCTCAGACAAACACCGTGCATTGGTCAAAATACGACAAACATCTTCACCACTATCAGCTTTCAGCCAATCAAGTAATGCACCACGATCCTTCGCATTGAAAGTGCCATCAACATGCTCAATTTCACACTTCAGAAAGTGCTCATTTTCCGTATCCTCTTTCGTATATTCAAGATATTCTCTAACAACCGCAGAAAATTCATCACACACCAGTTCAGAACTTTCAATAGTTTTACAAAACGCTAAAGCACGACGCATGGGGTGTGGATCCGCACCAACATCAGCCTTCAGATCTTGTTTTGTCAGCGCCTTATAACAGCCAATAATCTTCGTAGCATCATCAAGAACAAGCGAAGACTGGTCATCACTAAGACGCTTCTGAACAGCTGAACTGACCAATTTTTCGTCCATTGCTAAGACAATAACCTTATAATCCGTTAAAAGATCATTTTGTACTGCCCATGAAAACCCCCGATAAAAAAGTGTTTTACCAAAAAGTTTTTCATCATCCATCGAAGCAAGAACAACATTGGCTTCATTCGCGCGACTTTTTGCATTATCACCAAAAATACGTGGTGTTGCTGTCATATAAAGGCGCTTCTTGGCACGAATAACATCATTAGAATGCACCTTAACAAAATTGGATTCATCCTCTCCAACCAGCGTTGCCCCTGTTGTACGGTGCGCTTCATCACAAATAATAAGATCAAATATTGGCAAACCATACTTTTTCTGAGCATCTGCAACCACCTGAATCGAGTGATAGGTTGCAAATACAACGCTCATCTTATCTGCAACACTCTTACCCGCCTGTTCTGCAAGTTTAGCAGCATCGGTTGTTGCTGGAAAAGCAAGATCAAACACATCAATTTCAGCAACATCATCACTATTTTTACGACGCTTTCCCACTTGTGTATCTGAACAGACAGCAAAGGATCTCAATCCAATTTCTGCATCCGTTGTCCATTCACGAACCGTCTGTGACATCAATGCCAAGGAAGGAACAAGAAACAAGACAAACTTGCCTTCACCCGCTAAATCCTCAGCAATTTTAAGACTGGTAAATGTCTTACCAGTACCACAAGCCATAATAAGCTTACCCCGATCTGCTTGAGCAAGCCCAGCACGCACATCACGCAACGCCTCCTGCTGATGTGGACGGATTTTCTTTTTATCCTCCAACACAACTTTGCCCTGGGCTGCAAAAGTTTCCCAACGGATCGGACTTTGTTGTATATTGGAAAGATTAATCCGTATAACAGGAATATCCTGCCCCCGTATCATTGTTTCAGCGTTATCACTCCAAGCACCTTCAGTACTATCTATAATAACACGCCGCTTGAATGGAGCTTTCCCTGATGCCGAAATAAAACTATCAATATCTGCTTTTTTAATCCGATATGCGGCATCATAAAATTTACATTGGATTGCCGCAAAACCCCCTCCATCACGAATCTTTGCCACAAGATCGATACCAGTATCATGAACATCCCAATCATTTTCACGAGCCCAATCTTTAAAGGTTTGAACCTTTTCATAACATCCAGACTGAAGAGGATCATGTGTTAAATAAGCAAGAGCAAAACGCTCAAAATATGTACCTTTGTCCCGTTCGGTACGCGCTTCATCACGATATGTCTGTAAAAGCGATTGCAGCGTCATGCTTTCCACCCAACTAAAAATACTTTCAATTATCGAGTCTAGACAAATTGGTCAATGCCTATTGTTCTATCCAAAAGACTCTAGATAACTCGATTTACTAAATGAACTGACTATTTATAATGGTATACGTACTAAGCAAAACAAATTGATAAAGTTTTACTTATTAGCAAAAGAGTGGAATCTGCTTCCTTCTCATCCCTGATAAATATCATGTAATCACGCACAAGAATGTAGAGATTTGCTTTATTATTTGGGTGAGCTTCTTTTTGATGTTTATCTATTGAAAGAGTATAAGTTCATACTCAGAAGGTGCTAAACGCAATAAAAGCATATTATAAAACCAATTACCAGCTATACCAATACACATAATAATAAATGCAGCAATTAACATTCCCAGCAACATGAGCCCATAAATGTATTCATCTCGTTCTCCCTATGAAGCTGGACTTGCGGAAGAGCCTATATCTGCGTCGCATAAAGCCATAAAGAATCTTAAAACCAAACGTTACAAATACCAATGTCCCTCCCTTTGCCATACAATTTGTAAAAAAACAGGGGCACGAATAAACAAAAGGAAAAGAAAAACTATAGAGACCAACACGCCCCGTATACCCGTTCGTTTTTTGGATATAAGCTGTTTTTCGTTTAAATTTTCCTCTTTTTTATCTTGTTTGTTAACAGATATACACTCCCCTTCCCCTCTTTTTAGGTTAAAATCCTAAAGCTATCGCACCCTATATTCTGTATAACTACACAATACAATGAAAATTTATTCATAATACGTTGTGCCGTAAAACTTCATCCTTTAACGTTACATAAAATACGCTCCACTTAACGAACAAAGCGTTTTCTAAAATAGAGCAGCAAACAATGCTAAACTTCCCATTCATGTTTCGCTTCATAAACGCTTCATCCAAGTGGAAAGCATCACAACAAACATTGCCCCTATTGATAAAGCTTAATCGCGCGAGAGGGCAACAACAGGGTCAAGCCGTGAAGCTTGCCGCGCTGGAGAAAAACCAAAACATATTCCAATGAGGGTTGAAAAAGTAAGAGACATAAGGACTGATTCAATGGTATAAACCAAATGGATAGGTGCCTTAAACAGAAGAAACAAGCCACCGATAGAAAATCCAAACAAGATCCCCAAACCACCACCAATCACACAAACCAAAACCGCTTCAATGAGAAATTGCTGCAAAATATCACTTTGCCGTGCACCAACTGCCATACGCACGCCGATTTCATTAATCCGCTCAGAAACGGTGACCAGCATAATATTCATCACCCCAATACCTCCCACAATCAATGAAATAGCAGCAATTGAAGAAATTAAAAGTGTTAAAATATTTGTGCTCTCCATAACACGTTCACGGAAGAATTCAGAATTTCTAATGAAAAAATCTTCCCCGCCATGCCGCATAATGAGAAAACGTTTTATCATGGTCTCCGCTAAATGTGAATCAATATCATCAGCAACCCTAACGGTAATTGCACGAACTTCTGTTGTGCCAAGAAAACGCGTCTGCACTGTTGTATAGGGTAAATAAAGCTGTAATGTATTCGATGTGTTTCCACTTGCTTGGTTTTGCGAATCAACAACACCAATAATACGCGCTGGAACATTACCCACAAGCACCACCTTTCCAAGGGGGCTTTCATGGCTATGGGGAAAAAGAACAGACAATGCTTCTTTTTCAATCACGAGATCAACCGACCGATCATGCACGCTTTTTTGATCAAAAAACTGTCCTTTGAAAACTTTAAGCCCCTGTGTCTGAAAGAATTGTTCTCCCACCCCCGCAATGACGGCATTGACTTCAACTGCACCAAAACGCACTTTCGAGCTTGTTGAAATCTGTGGTGTTACACCAGAAACATAAGGTAACCCAGACAAGGCTTCTGCATCAGCTTCAACAAGACTTGTTATTTTCTCTGCTTGTGGATCAGAAAAACTTTTGCCAGGAAAAATAGTTAATGTATTAGCACCCAAACTTTTAAAATTTTCCAGAATCTTCTCTCGTGTACCATTCCCTAAAGCCACCATAGCAATAATCGCCCCAATACCGATAATCACCCCAAGCATTGTTAAAAAAGTTCGCATTCGATGTGCATTCATTGCTAACAAAGCCATGACAAACGCCTCACGGAATCGCTCAACAAAAGAACGAAAAAAGCCCAGTTTTTGTTGGCCCTTTAGATTTTGTTGTTCCTGAAGAGATTTTCCACCAACTTTTGTTTTTGCAACCTTTGACCGCTTATCGGCAATAATTTCCCCATCACTGATTTCGATAATACGCTCTGCTCTTTCAGCCACCTGCATATCATGGGTTACAATGATAATGGTACGCCCTTCTTGATGAAGTTCATCCAAAATACGCAATACTTCTTGCCCACTCTTTTTGTCCAATGCACCAGTTGGTTCATCTGCAAGAATAACCTCCGCATTATTCATGAGCGCACGGGCAATAGAAACACGTTGTTGCTGACCACCGGAAAGCTGATTTGGACGATGATTGACCCGATCACCCATGCCCAAACGCGTTAAAAGATCTTGTGCACGCTTTTTCCTTGCTTCCACGGCACATCCCGCATAAATAGCCGGAATTTCAACATTACCAAGAGCTGTCAATTCATTCAACAAATGGTAGCGCTGAAAAATAAAACCAAAATGATTACGTCGCAAAGCCGACAATTCATCAGCAGAAAGGGAAGCTGTTTCTTTACCAGAGATCCAATAACGGCCAGAAGTTGCCCGATCAAGACAGCCTAAGATATTCATCAATGTAGATTTTCCTGAACCAGAAGCTCCCACAATCGCTACCATTTCACCGCGCTTAATGGTAAGATTGATATCCTTCAAAACGGTAACAAACGTTTCGCCCGCGGGAAATTTGCGCACAATATTTTCCAAGACGAAGACAGCATCTGCTTGGTTCGTGTTCATGGTTTAACTCTCGTCTTCGCTATGCATGTTAGAAGACTCTGGCATCACTCCATCAGACGAGCCGGTGATGACAACATCACCCTCGTTAAGTCCTGAAACAATCTCTGCCATAACCTTGTTATTCAACCCAACGCTCACCTGTTTAGTAACCACCTTATTTTCCCCCACCAAAACAGAAACCCACGCTTTACGCTCTCTTGTCTCATCGCGTAAAGCATCACTTGGAACCAACAAGACATTCTGCGCGCGCCCTAAGATAATATGAACTTGAGCAGTCATATAGGTTCGCAAAAAATTGTCCGCATTATCAACATGTAGAATTCCATTGTAATAGATAGCCGACGATATTAAAGCACTAGAACCGCCCACCATACCAGGATTAATACTCACATCAGCACGAATTGCTTCAGGAGCCGGTTCTACCTTTTCTAAAACGCCTTCATAACGACGCTGAGAATTACCTAGAACTGTAAAATAAAGTGGTTGTCCAGCTTGGACTTTAAGAATATCGGCTTCTGAGATTTGCGCCTTGATCGTCATCTTTGATAAATCACCCAAAATAACAATTGTTGGCGCCGACTGAACCGCATTCACATTTTGCCCTTCTTCCACCACTGTTGCCAAAACCGTTCCCGCTGAAGGAGCCGTGATACGTGTATAACCTAAATTAACCTCTGCACTTTCTACATCAATTTGTGCTTGCACAATCTGCTGACGAAGTTGTTCAATTTGTGCCTCGCGTATTTTCACCTGTGTCGTAGCCTCATCGAGGTTCGCCCGTGAAATCGCACGTGTTTCGATCATTTTTTTCTGACGCTCTAAATTTTTCTGTGCAAGAGAAAGATAGGCTTCTTGCTCTACTAAACTCGCATAATAATGCGATAATGCTGCTTTTTTTCTTTTTAAATCATTTTCCTGATCTGTAGGATCAATTTCTGCCAAGAGATCGCCTTCTTTCACAACACTCCCAGGGGAAACGCGCATTGACACCACACGCCCTGTTGCACGCGCACCAACAGCCACCAACCGATAAGGACGCACAAGACCAGAAGCTAAAACACTTTCCTCAATATCTCCACGCTTCACCACTGCTGTGATATAAGTTGGAGTAGATGTTCCAAAAAAAACAGAACGTAAACACAACAAGAGAATGAGAAATATAGCAGTTAAAAAGAAGGAAAGTTTTTTGTGTTTTGTAATGAAATTTTTGAGTAAGTTTTTTTTCATTTCCCTACCTTTGCACGCGAACGAGGTGCATTATCAACGACTTCTGGACGCGATACATCAACAACGCCATCCCAGCCCCCCCCCAATGCTTTCATCAACGTGATATATTGCGTAACCAAAGAAACACGGCTATCTTTAAGCGCCATTTGTGCAGAATAATAAGAGCGATCAGCATTTAACAATTCAAGAAAACTAGTATTTCCATTCTCAAAAAGGCTCCGTGAAAGTTTTAAGGAATGAAGAGACGCTTTATTCGCAACGATTAGCTTTTCTAAGCGTTGATGTTCCTTCGTTAATCTTACAAGCGCATTTTCTACATCTTCTAAAGCCTCCAACACAGCAGCTCGATAAGCAATAAAAGCTTGATCACGCTGTGCACGCGCTACCACAATAGAAGCCTCAACCTGACCTCCATTAAAAAGAGGAAAACGCAGACCAGGTCCAAAAGACCAGCCAATCGTTGAATTTTTCCATAACTGATCAATTGCCGTTGCTGCTGTCGAAATATTACCTGTTAAAGTAAGTGATGGATAGCGATCTGCTTCACGTTGACCAATTCGCGCTGTCGCTTGCGCATATTGACGCTCCGCCCGTCGTAAATCCGGACGTGTTAATAAAATATCAGCCGGAATTCCTGCTGGTATTGGCCAATGTGGTTGTGGAATCTTTGCATGCTTAGCATTTCTTTGTAAAAGATCCTTCAATGCCGTCGGCACACGACCTGTTAAGACAGAAAGGCGATGAACGCTCATTGCTAAATTCGCTTCCATCTGTGATATATCTGCTTCTGTATTTGCCATTTGTGCTTGCGCATTTGAAACATCGAGCTCTGAAACATCACCAGCTCTTAATCTAGCGCGCATCAATTCATAGGTTTTACGTTGTGATACAGCAATTTGCCGCACAATAAACAACTTTTGTTGCCAACCACGCATTTGCACATAATTTGTTGCCACATCTCCCAGCAGTGTCACCATGGTAGCGCGCATATCTTCCACAGCCGCATCAAGACCATAACGCGCTGCTTCAACCGCTCGTTTATGCCCACCAAAAAAATCAAGCTCCCAGCTTGCATCAAAACCACTACTATACTGGTTTAAAGACACATCAGACTGTCCAGAACGACTACGGGTTCCTGAAATTGAATTGGACACATTTGGCAAAAGAGTTCCCACAACCTGTCCCAAACCCGCACGCGCCTCACGTACCCGCGCTTTGGCAACAGCAACATTATTATTTCCAGAAATCGCGTAATCCATTAACGCATCTAGAACAGGGTCATTCAAACGCCGCCACCATCCGGCAAGCGCAACTGACTGCCCTGCAATCTGTGCAGATTTTTCTCCCCAAACTGCTGGAACACGAAAAGATGTTTTCTGGTAATTAGGACCAACCATACATCCTGACAAAAGCAACCACAACAAAACACTAGAAAGTAATCCACGAGAAGCGCCCCTTTTGAGATTTCTGATATACATCTAGTCTCCCGCATTCTTTCAGAATCATTATTTAATATTAATACTTTATTTACCTCTTATTTCAAACTTGACGTGAAAAATCAAACACAGTTTGCACAGGAATATGATCTGAAGGACGTTCCCATCCGCGCGCATCACGAAAAATCGAAAGATCTACAACAAAAGGTACTAAATCTTGAGAAGACCAAACATGATCAAGCCGCCGCCCATAATCGGTAAATGCCCAATCGCGTGCACGATAACTCCACCATGTGTAAAGCTTGGTAGGAACAGGGATATGCAACCGCATGAGATCAACCCATCCACCTTGACAACACAAAGCTTTTAAACGCTCGGTTTCAATGGGAGTATGGCTTACAACCTTCAACAATTGCTGATGAGACCAAACATCCTCTGCCAAAGGAGCAATATTCAAATCGCCCACCAAAAGAGAAGAAAGACCATCTCCTTGATCAGCACAAATGGAGGACATTTCTTCTAAAAAATCAAGCTTATGCCGAAATTTTTCATTCACATCAGCATCAGGAATATCTCCCCCAGCAGGAACATAAAAATTATGAATCCGCAAGCTTCTCCCATAGGCTTCCACAATAACTGAGATATAACGGCAATCTTGGTTTTGGCAAAAGAAACGCTTTTCTACCTTTTTAAAAGGCAAACGAGAAACAATAGCCACCCCGTTATAAGATTTTTGTCCACTCAATGCGATATGCTTATAACCCGCTGCTTCAAAAGCCTCCACTGGAAATAAAGCATCTGGACATTTCGTTTCCTGTAGGCACAAAACATCTGCGGAAAAGAGTTCCAAATACTGAAAAACCTGTGCAAGACGCAAACGAATAGAATTAATATTCCAAGTTGCAATACGAAAGAACATCCATTTCAATCCCAATGAAATAACACAGCACTATTTCTTCGAAGGAAGTGTAAACATTCCATTAGCGAACCGGACGTCTGTCCGCACATTCATAATCTGCACAGTAGTTTCCAAATTTTGTTGGTCAACAATTGTCCACTGCCGCAAAGCAGAGCCTTTAGAATCAAAAACCATCCTTATTTGCCCTGCCCCAATCGTTTTATCACGCAGAACAATCGTCACCGCCCCTGGATCTTCGCGAAATGCGAATAACCGCCCAGAAGATACATCAATTTTATCATCTAGCAAAAACTTCATTGGCGTTTGCGAAAGTTGTGAAAAATTCCAAGTATTCAAAGCCCGATTGTTAATACCTACAAATTGGCCATCTGCAATAATCTGTAAAGGCATTTTTTTGTAAATGAAACGAATTTTCCCTGGGCGCTCTAAATAAAATGTCCCCTGAGACATTTTCCCCTTTGGACTAAACTGGATAAAATCACCTGTCATTGTTTTGATTGCCGCAAAGTGATTTACAACATTTTGCGCCTTTATCACTTTATTAGATGCTTGCGAAAAAACAGGAAAAGTGAAATACCAAAAGATAATAATTCCCACCAACCCAAAGACTCTTCTTTGCGGCAAAAAAGACGTTTTCATAAAAAATGCTCCCAAGCAATGCTTAATTGACTTTATAATTTATAACTTAAGTGACCAACGATGAATAAATACCCTTCTTTATAAAATATAAGATATTGTTTGAAAAAACTATCAAAAGATTTTTAAAAGTATTCTTCTTCGACAGTCTCAAAAACTTTCCGCTTAACCATATCATTTACTAGACTAATGATACCTTCTTCTTCCATCTTTTCAATCAATGTTGTGGCACGATTATAATCAATACCTAAAAGACATTGAATATAAGAAGCTGAAGCCTTACGATCACGAAACACAATAGCAACAGCTTGACTATAGGGATCATCTACTAAAGAAAAAGATAAAAAACATCCTTCTTTATTTCTTGCAAGCTCTTGCGGTATCATTTCCAAATAATCAGTCTGCATTTAAGTTTCCGAAAGCATCCAAATTCCTGCTTTTCTAAACGCATAATATATTCTTTCCCACTCCTAATCTATGAAACAACATAAATTATAGTCAATACATAACGGATTAAGTACTAAGCATATTGCTCGCGAATCTAAAAGCTTTTTTAAGTGGCAAAAATGCTTTTTTGACTTCCTTCCAACCCAAAAGAATAAAAATTTCCACCGGAACCAATCTGTAAACAGTTTGAAGTTTAGCAGATTTCACTTAGCTTCCTACCCCATAGATTCATTTATATAAGGCTCGACAGATAAGCCTTGCCCTAAATATTTAGAGCGCACTTTAAAAGACACTTAAATATCAAGACTTACATGCTTTTATACCCCTACATTCGCAATGACATTATTTTATACCAAGATATTGATTTATAATAAATTATCTTTTTAACTTAAATCATAACGCCAAATACAGTAAGATTCTCTCATCTTATACTCTCTCATATTGAATTAATTCACATCATTTGCTTGCACGTTACAAGCAAGGTTGGTGTATGGATAAAAGTTATATGAGATATAAGAATCCCCTTATAAAGAGTCTCAAGTGCCAAGGAGCTATCGCAAATCGAGAACTGGTATATGAAAATGCAGACTTTCTACGATACAGTAGAATAAACACTTGTTTTATAAGATATTATAAAAGCAACTATAAAGATTTTTCAAAAGCGTTCTTCTTCGGCAGGCACTAAAATTTCTCGTTTCCCTGCGTGATTTGCTGGACTAATGATACCTTCTTCTTCCATCCTCTCAATCAATGTCGCAGCACGGTTATAACCAATGCCTAAACGGCGTTGAATATAGGAAGTCGAAGCCTTACGATCACGAAGCACAATAGCAACAGCTTGGCTATAAGGATCATCTTCTGAAGGAGAAGCCAAAGAAACATCGGCACCATCCTCTTCAACTTCTTGCGTAATTGTTTCCAAATAATCCGGTCGTGCTTGTGCTTTGAGATGCGCAACAACCTGCTCCACTTCATCATCCGCAACAAAAGGACCATGCACACGTTGAACACGTCCTCCTCCCATCATAAAAAGCATATCTCCTTGTCCCAATAACTGCTCAGCCCCCTGCTCGCCTAAAATTGTTCGGCTATCGATTTTTGAACTCACTGAAAAAGAAATACGTGTAGGAAAATTAGCTTTGATCGTCCCAGTAATAACATCGACAGAAGGACGCTGCGTCGCCATAATTACGTGGATACCGGCAGCACGTGCCATTTGTGCTAAACGTTGAACCGCGCCTTCAATATCTTTACCAGCAACCATCATCAAATCAGCCATTTCATCAATAATGACAACAATATAGGGCATAGGACTAAAATCAAGCGTTTCCGTTTCATAAAGAGGCTCTCCGGTCTCGCGATCAAATCCAACTTGAATTGTCCGCGCCATTGTCTCTCCCTGACTTGCTGCTTCCCTAAGACGTGCATTAAACCCATCAATATTACGAACGCCTAATTTTGACATTTTACTATAGCGCTCTTCCATTTCACGCACAGCCCACTTTAAAGCAATCACGGCTTTTTTAGGATCTGTCACCACGGGTGTTAATAAATGAGGAATGCCATCATAAACTGAAAGCTCAAGCATTTTCGGATCCACCATAATGAGACGACATTGTTCAGGTGTCATACGATAAAGCAATGATAAAATCATTGTATTGATAGCAACAGACTTTCCCGATCCTGTTGTACCAGCAACCAAAAGATGGGGCATTTTTGCTAAATCTGCAATAACAGCTTCTCCCCCGATTGTCTTACCCAAAGCAAGTCCTAGCTTTGCTTTGCTGTCAATAAATTCTTGCGCCTGCAACATTTCTCGTAAATAAACCATCTCACGCTTTGCATTAGGCAATTCTATTCCAATCACATTGCGTCCTGGAACCACCGCAACACGCGCCGAAATCGCACGCATTGAGCGTGCAATATCATCTGCCAAACCAATGATACGGGAGGACTTAATGCCAGCAGCCGGTTCAAATTCATACAAAGTTACCACCGGTCCAGGACAAGCATCAATAATTTGCCCCTTGACTCCAAAATCTAACAAAACCCCTTCAAGTTCCTGAGAATTTGCTCTTAAAACAGCAGGAGAAAGTTTTGCATCCCTAACAGACGGCGGTGGAACCGAAAGATAATCTACAAGAGGAAGAACAAAACCACCATTTGAAGAAGCTGTTAAAGACTTTCGATTTTTAGCAGGAGAAACATAGGCTTTATTTTGATTTTCCTCACACTTTACTTTTTCACCCAAAAAAGTTGGCTCAATCCGATCAAATGACTTTCCTTTCCCTTTACTTTGAAAACGCCTTTTGAAACAGAACAAACGAAAAAAACGCGCTTGTAAAAAATAAAAAAGATGTAAAAAAGCGCCGCAAGTTGTCGCAAAAAAACCATGATTTTCACGTTCATCCTCTGCGGCATATTCCGTATCTTCTTCCAACTCAAAAACTGGATTAACGATTTCGTCTTTTGGAATACTTTTTTCTTTTCTTTTCTTTGTTCGACGCCGCCATATCACATTGCCAGCAAAAGCAGCAGTGAAAAACCCTAAAAGAATAAAAACAACACTGAAAAACACCGTGTAAGGAGGAGAAAGAAAAAGAGGAAAGACTGAAGAAGCAACACTTAAAACTTTATCTCCTAAAACCCCTCCCAATCCCATTGGCAATGGCCAATAAGTAAAAGAAGCAACAGGTGACATAAGGGCAAAAGCAATTAAAAAACAAATGGTTGATAGCACCCATAAAAAAAAGCGAAAAGTCAAATTGTAGATATTCTTTTGCGCCAACAAGAGAAAAGACCAAAATAACGGCGGCAACAAAACAGCAAGACTTGCCAAGCCAAAAAACTGCATAATAAAATCTGAAAAAATTGCCCCCATCCACCCCATAAGGTTTGTAACCTCATTTGTACTTGCATGGGTTAAAGATGGGTCCGCAACATTCCACGTCGCCAAAGCAAACACACAAAAAATAATAAAGCCCAAAAGCCCAAGCCCAATAAACACCCCTATCTGACGTAAAAACATCTCAATAAGACGCGAACTTTGAGAATTTCGCACTTCTAATGAATCATAAGGAGAAGAACTTCGGTGCATCTATCAATTCCAAATACAAAACTTTCATATTTTAAAGAGTTATAACTCCCTCTCTCTCTTAAAAAGGATGAAGCTTAAACTCTATGCCGATTTGTAAACAAATAGCCTGTAAACAATCCGACTTCTCATCTAGCGCGTTCTACCTTCTAACCACTTCATATCATTCATATACCACCACCCTAAGAGATAATCCTTCATAAGGCGGATAAAAAGCTTTTCCTGAATATTTATCACACGATCAACCAAAAAATACCTCATGTGTAAAGTGTTACATGGGTGCTACAGCACCTTCCTAAACAGATGATGTTTTTTACGCTACATCATGATAACGGCAAAATATGAATACTGTTTTAACCATCACGAATGAACACAATTTTTTATCTATCATACTAACTAAATGTCCCCCTTCAGAACAGGTAACACTGAAGTAACTCATACAACTTAAAAATACACGACCACCTTTGTTTATTTTTAGTTTTCTTTTTTATCAACCAAGTGTAAAAAGAATTGAAGAGGATATTCAAAAAAAGCTTATCCGATAAATCTGCAAAATGAGTCACATAAATGATTAAGCAGAAGAACTCTGAAAAACCAATCTATCATCAGATTGGCGCTAAAAATAAACCTCGTTTTATAAAGCAGAGAGAAAAGTAAAAGTTAAGATATGTTAGGCAATGTAAAAAGATATTCTTTTTAAAAGAAAGCAAACTATAAACAATGGAAGAAGTATTGTGTGTTCTAATCGCAATAAAGACGTACAACCCAATAAAAAAATAAAATCTCATAAAACGAAACAATGTGATCTGCTCATTGCAGGAGGAGCGGCTGTCGGTTTAACTCTAGCGATAGCACTCAAACAAACAGCCCCTAATCTGAAAATAAAAATCGTTGATGCTGCTCCACAAGGAGATACCCCTGCTTCTAACATACGAACCATTGCCCTTGCTGCTGCTTCTATTCGTATGTTAAAACAATTACAATGTTGGGAACCTATAAAACCCTATGCGCAACCCATTCATTCAATGATCATCACAGATACAAGCACAAGTGATCCTGTCAAACCCACTCTTTTAACCTTTGAAGGCGACATTAACCCTGGTGAGCCCTTTGCTGCTATGGTAGAGCATAGAGAGCTCATCAACACTTTAAAAAAACGTGTCAAAGATCTCAATATCCCTGTTATTGCAAACACGCGTGTCATTGATTTTCATCAAGAAGACCAGCATACAACTGTCAATTTAAATAATGAAGAGGTTTGGCAAACAAAATTGCTTATTGCAGCTGACGGAGCCCATTCGAAATTACGCCCAAAAGCAGGTCTTAAAAACTTTTCTCATCCCTATAAACAAACAGCAATCATCTGCACAGTTGAACATGAAAAACCTCATAATGGTCAAGCAATTCAACATTTTTTACCTGCCGGTCCTTTTGCTCTTCTCCCTCTCAAAGGCAACCGATCCGCCATTGTGTGGAATGAAGGTCATAAAACTGCGCAATATTATCTCAAAGCTGATGAACTTATTTTTGAAGCAGAACTCGAAAGACGCATTGGCCATCGATTAGGCAAACTCTCTTGGGATGGCGAACGTCAAGCTTTTCCTTTGAGTCTTTCTTTAACACGTCAATGCGTTAAACCACGTTTTGCTCTCGTTGGTGATGCCGCCCATACCATCCACCCCATTGCAGGACAAGGACTCAATTTAGGATTACGCGATAGCGCTGCCCTCGCTGAAGTGATTATTGAAACAGCACGTCTAGGCCTTGACATTGGCTCTCTCACTGCTTTAGAGCGCTATCAAAGCTGGAGACGTTTTGAAATCGTCCGTATGGCTTTAAGCAATGATTGGCTTAATAAACTCTTTTCTAATGATAGCCTTCTTTTACGGATGCTCCGCGATACCGGCCTTGGAATCATTAATCAAGCGCCCAAAATAAAAAAATACTTCATTCAAGAAGCTGCCGGACTCACTCCAAATGCCCCACGTCTTCTACAAGGCTTCCCACTTTAAGAAAAAATTCATACCATTCTACAACCTTTACCTCTCTCCTTCAAAGAACAAAAAACTCCTATCTCATACAATCTGTTTACAAACCAGATTCCTGTCGAGTAATTCTCTCTTGACTTCCTCCTCCCATATTTCACTTCACATAAGACTCGACAAGCAAGCTACATTCTAAGAATATTCACCACGCACTGAAAAAAATGTCTCAAAAAAGTTGCCTTATACCTCCACACCATAAAAGAAGACATTTCACGTCATAACGAAATAAACAAGACTTTTTAGCACACAACACTTTTATTTATAATAATAATTCATTATTCTTATATTGAATGAGAAAGCTGAAGATCATAAAATACTCTTATTTCAAATCTCTCTCATGTTAAAGCAATCAAAATCATTCGCTTGCACATCACAAGCGAGAGTGTCCTATAAATAAAAACAATTAAACAAAGCAATAAAAAGCCTCCCCCTCTCAAGTACCAAGAGCTTTAGCAGCAGTGGAAGCAAGTAAGTGTATAATGGCGCCAGCTTACACTTTTTATTGAAGTAAAAAATGGTGGACTACAATGGATCTTATATGATCATAGGAACTTTTACGTTATACTATTCACGAGAAGCGCCGTAAAATAAGCTTAATTGCTTTGAAACGTTTTTTTTAAAAAAGCGCGTAAATTGGTAACACAAATGTATTGCGTTTGGAGCATTCTGTTTCTCAAACAGACTCTTTAACTTATTGTGGAATACCACATGATTTCAGGAAAAATATTCTGATATATAATTAAAGTGTTCCGTACTCTATACCATCACACACAATTGTAAACCTGTATATCACCCCCCTATTTCACACCATAAAAGAAGATAAACCGCAATAGAAATAACCCAATTCTTTTATTTTCAAATACGCTCTTTATTCATTATTCATAAATGCTCATAAATGAATTTTAATCACAAACGCTCAAAAATATGTCATAAATTCTATAAACCCACAACAGCCATAGAAATTTTTCATTTTCTACACACTCACTCATCTCAATTAAACCAACGATAAACAAAGTAAATGCCTCATATATATCTTACAGAAAAAAGGCCAAACAAACTCTATAATATCAGGATTGTTCTACAGAACAGTATTTCAAAAATATAAGTATGCTAATTTATCAACCTCTTAATTGATAAAACTCTTTATTTGCATAGACGAAAAAGAGCAATGTCAATAAAACGATAAAAAGAAGCAAAATATCCCCCTCTCTCAAATGCCAAAAAGCAATTATAATATTTTAATCTGGCATTATCATTATGCTTGCCAGATTATAACAACAAAACCTTTTGCATTTAAATAAATTTGTTCATGCTCCCTATCATTGTATTTGGTCACTCAATACTTTAATATATTTGTTCAGTATGTTTATACAATCAAATTACCCAAAAGAGCACACTTCTTGCATTTACATTCCTTGGTATTCCCTTATCTTTTAAATATCGCACACGTGTTACGTTACTTCGAGTTCATCAAGTGTATACCCATTCTCCAACCACTCTTTAATCCACTTAGGTCTACGTCCACGCCCATTCCATAATTCCCATTGGTTATTGGGATTTCTATAATGGCGCTCTTTGCTTACAAGATCAGCGATATCAATTCCATGGGCATTAGCAATTTCAAGAATTTTTCGTCGCGCATTTTGCTTTTCCTTTGCTTGCCGTTTTTTTAATTCCACATCGATTTGTGTACGCATCTCTTGTAGTTCATCAAAATTCATATTCTTGAGATCATTCACCTTAATTACTCCCCTTGCAAAAAAGAATCTTTTCTTGCCATATTTTAAACACAATTATAGACAATTTCTGTCTATTTATTATCGAAATTAAAATTACGATACATATATCACTTTGACGGAGATGTGCTTTGGACCACAAAGAGCTATTTATTGGTATATCAATTACCACCACTGCATCTTTTTTCAGTTCAATTGCTGGAACTACTAAATGCAGTGCTCAAGCACCATCACACCTCTCTGACTCTCATAAATCAGGTGTCAAAAGTAAATATAAATCATCACTCTATAAGTTATGGCAATACGCAACAAAGAACAAGCCCTCTCTGTATAATGATGGTGTAGTTCGTTATAACAATAAAACCTCCGCTCACACACAGCGGCTTTTTACTTCGTATAAATGTTTTTTGAAGAGATTTTTTCAACTAGAGAATTATATAAAACAAGCAGCTTCAATACAGTATCGAAGATTATTATTTTTTAAAAACTCCGTCTTTTCTCGTGGTTCCAATAATATTGGTTGGCGTAATATGCTCTATTTTGTTCCACGCTTTTATCTTTCTTGTTGGATATTCGCATATATTAAAAATATTCTTAGGAGAAAACAAAACAATAATCACAAGGGATATTCTAAGCTAAACAATCTCGTTCTGCAAATTTATAAAATCAAAAAACAACGAGAAAAAGCACCACAAAGAATGAGCATTTATATTAATAAAATTCTTCATAATAAGGTGTATTGCTAATGATTGTTCCAGATTTAACATTTTTTGCTGCTGCATACATGTCCAATACGCCCCCCCCCATGACATTTTCAGTTATCGCCGAGCAAGAAGCACAGGACAATGTCTATGTAACAGATGATAAAGATAGCTTGTTTTATCAATCATCTCAGCTTGAGAAAACAATCGCAACAGCTGAACAGTTTAAACAGAATAAACATAATTTCAACATAATTTCAGGGAAAATTAGTGTTGGAAATGTGAAATTGTGTTCTCTTTTTGATGTGTTTGATTTTTGCAGAAATATTAAAGCTGAACAAAGCGCTTTAACTTACTGCTATGAACAAACAACATCAAAGCGCATCTTTGAAAAAGCGACTTTGCAGTCTGTGCTGAATTTTTACGATACAGAAAATTCAAACAACATCTCTGTGCAGAAAGTTACTTCATATATTGGAGCAAAGGCTGCTGTACAAGAAAATGAAGATTTGCAGGAGCCTGTAAAGCTTAAAAAAGAAGAACCAGAACAGACAACTAAAGTAGATTCTCTTCCTCTCTCTTCAAAAGGAGAGGAAGATGCATTTACACATAAAGAAAGTGGCGCCCGCGATGCTTTTTCAGCTGAAGATTCTTCTTCATCGAGAGGATCGCTAGAGTGACAACTGATATTTTCACGAAACACTAGAATTTTGATAGGATATTATAATGAAAGGTAGATAAGAAAATGTTAAAGCTCTAATTAGTAAGATTGAACAAAATCTTTTCTAATTGAGGGCAAAGATAATGAAAATGATAGAACAAAACAGCGTTGATATAGCATTTAGTCAAAAAGCGGCACGTGAGATTACGGTCGTGATGCTTTCAGAAAAAGAATGGTATTTCACGTTTATTTCCGATGATCCAATCACCGGAAAGCCAAATAAATATACGTTACTTACACAAAGAGGAAAATTAAGAACTTGGGCTGATCCAAAATATCTCTTTAAGTTTCTTCATGAACGAGGGGTCATTTGTGGGAGTTTTAATCTTAATCAGGATAAAGAACATGAAACAATTAAATATTCTTCACACAACAGCTCGTAATAAAATTGCTGCATTTTCTGCAGCTTTAACCATATTTTTTACGGCACATCCCATCTGCGCTCAAGCGCAAGTTTTAAACAACGCAAAGACAGCTCTAACAGATTTACAGACAGACTTAAAGGTAATTATCCCTATCGCTGCTGCCGTTATCCTCTTGTGCTTAGCGATTGGTTATGCGGGACGTTACATCGGAAAAGACACATTTGTACGCTGGGCAATAGGTGTTGTTATCGCAGGTTCTGCAACCCAACTGGTTACTCTGCTATTTAAAACACCGTGATAATGGCGTTAATTATAAAACACGGTATGTTTATTTATATAAAAAATATTATCTAGATTTTAACAAGAGTGAAATATGAAAAAATTAGCTAGTATTCAATCGAAAAATAACAACAAAATCATCGCAATTTCTGCAGCTATGACTGCATTCTTTATGAATAGTTCTACTCATGCACAAGCCCAAGTGAAAACTTTACAAAATGCGAAAACAGCTCTAACAGATTTACAGGCAGACTTAAAAGTGATTATCCCTCTCGCTGCTGCCGTTATCCTCTTGTGCTTAGCGATTGGTTATGCGGGACGTTACATCGGAAAAGACACATTTGTACGC
>NZ_JBHINE010000002.1:203139-207553 GCF_042194715.1 Bartonella sp. CM120XJJH
TGGGCAATAGGTGTTGTCATCGCAGGTTCTGCAGCCCAACTTGTTTCACTGCTATTTAAAACAGCGTAATAATGGCATTAATTATAAATAATATAACACGATACGTTTATACAATAGACAATCAGTATTATTATTGTGCCTTCTACTACCAAACTTATTGCAATATTATTGAAAGATAATTCATGAATCAGTATAATACGTAATGTTTTTAATATCCGTCGATTATAGGTGTGTACCAGTAATAATGTAGCCATACTGAAAAAAGGAATATTATTTATAGTAGTTTTAATTAAAAGGGGATAAAGAATATGAAACAATCAAATACGTTTCAAGCGAAGGCGTGCAACAGGATTAATGTTATTATTATCACTTCAATGATGTCATTAATAACAAAATCTGCATATGCTCAGACGGAAACTGAAAGCTTGGATGCCTTCATAGGGATGCAATATGGATTAAGTATACTTATTCCTATCGTCGCCATCATTATTCTTTTATTACTTTTGCTTATTTATATATTTCGCATCATCGCAAGAGCTACATTTATGCGATGGGCCTTCAGCATCATTATTGCTGGTGCAGCCTTTTATATTAGCCACATATTATTTCATTTCCACTGACAAGAGCACTCCATGAAATTACAAGAACAAAAAGAATTTCCCCTATTCAAAGGAGCGACACGTGTTCCAACGATATGGGGTGTCCCCATGATGCCATTTATCGTTATGGTTATGGGGGTCGCTGTTATTGCTATGACAGTAAGTATCTTTTTGTGGATTATGGCACCTCCATTATGGTTCATTATGGTGCAAATCACTAAAAACGATGATAAGGCGTTTCGTATCTGGTGGTTATGGATCGATACTAAGTTTCGCAATCGCAACAAAGGTTTTTGGGGCGCATCAAGTTATAGTCCCTCTGATTATAGTAAAAGGAGATAAACATGACAGCTGTTGAAAGCAGCAAACGCCTTGCATCAGAGGCGCCTGTAAGCCTGTTTTTGCCTTATTCACATCATATTACAGATACGATTATTTCCACTAAAAATGCGGAATATTTGTCAATCTGGAAAATTGACGGGCGTTCACATCAAAGCGCTTCAGAAGAAGATATTTTTCAATGGATAAAAGAGCTTAACAATACTCTACGGGGTCTTGCATCAGCCAATTTATCATTTTGGACGCATATTGTGCGCCGCCGTGTTTATGAATATCCTGATTCAACATTTGATCAAATGTTTTGCTATCAACTTGATGAAAAATATCGACAAAGCTTTATTGGTTATAATTTGATGGTCAATGATTTATATCTGACTGTCATTTTCCAACCGATAGCGGATAAAATTATGTCGTTCTTTTCTAAACATGAACGTGAAACGCTTGATCAAAAAAAGATGCGCCAAGACTCATGTATCAAAGAACTCAATGACATCAATCGTACTTTAGGCCAATCTTTAAACCGTTACGGTGCAGAACTTCTTGGTGCTTATGAAAAAAATGGGCATGTTTATTCTTCTGCACTTGAATTCCTTGGAATGCTTGTCAATGGTGAATATCGCCCTATGCCCATTTGCCATGACCGTTTTGCTGACTATATGTCTATCAATCGGCCTTTTTTCTCAAAATGGGGTGCTCTTGGTGAGCTGCGCACAACCAGTGGAATGCGTCGATTTGGAATGCTGGAAATTAAAGAATATGATGCAACAACCAAACCAGGGCAATTAAATGTTTTGTTGGAAAGTGACTTCGAGTTCGTATTGACGCAGAGCTTTTCGGTGCTTTCTCGACATGCTGCTAAAGACTATTTACAACGGCATCAGCGTAATCTTATTGATGCAAGAGATGTGGCAACGAGCCAAATTGAACAAATTGACGAAGCACTAAACCAGCTTATCAGTGGGCATTTTGTCATGGGAGAACACCACTGCACATTGACTATCTATGGTGATACAATTCAACAAGTTCGCGACCATATGGCCAAAGCAAGTGCAGCATTACTAGACGTTGCGGTACTGCCCAAACCTGTAGATTTAGCGATAGAAGCTGGCTATTGGGCACAACTTCCTGGCAATTGGAAATGGAGACCGCGTCCTGCTCCAATTACATCATTGAACTTTTTATCATTTTCATCTTTTCATAATTTTATGTCAGGAAAACCCACTGGAAACCCATGGGGACCAGCCGTCACAATTCTTAAAACAACCAGTAAAACACCGCTTTATTTCAATTTTCATGCCTCCAAACTTGAAGAGGACTCGACAGATAAACGTTTACTTGGTAATACCGCACTTATCGGACAATCTGGTTCCGGTAAAACCGTGTTACTTGGCTTTTTGTTAGCACAAGCGCAAAAATTTAGTCCAACAACTGTTGTTTTTGATAAAGATCGTGGCATGGAAATTGCCATTCGGGCGATGGGTGGAAAATATTTAACATTCAAGCCAGGCAGGAGAAGTGGTTTCAACCCTTTCCAACTCCCACCCACACAAGAAAATCTTATTTTTCTGAAACAATTTGTTAAAAAATTGGCAGAAGCTGGTGGTGAAGTCACGCATCACGACGACGAAGAAATTAACAAAGCGGTTATGTCTGTTATGAGCAGTAACATTGACCAATCACTCCGTCGTTTGTCCTTTCTGGTACAATTTTTACCAAATCCACGTTTAAGTGATTATAATGCTCACCCATCTGTTCATGCTCGCTTACTAAAATGGTGTGAAGGTGGTGATTATGGATGGTTATTTGATAATCCCCATGATGCTCTTGATCTCTCAACACATCAAATTTACGGCTTTGATATTACGGAATTCTTAGATAATTTTGAAACTCGCACCCCAGTGATGATGTATTTGCTTTACCGCACAGAAGGTATGATTAGCGGACAGCGATTTATGTATATCTTTGATGAGTTTTGGAAGCCTTTGCAAGATCCGTACTTTGAAGATTTAGCGAAAAATAAACAAAAGACTATTCGTAAACAAAATGGTATTTTTGTTTACGCAACACAAGAGCCTAGCGATGCCTTGGAAAGTAATATTGCTAAAACACTCATTCAACAGTGTGCGACTTACATTTTTCTAGCCAACCCCAAAGCAAATTATGAAGATTATACAAAAGGCTTTAAACTAACAGATACCGAATTTGAACTCGTTAAAGGACTTGGTGAGTTTAGTCGCCAATTCCTCATTAAGCAAGGTGATCAATCTGCGCTTGCAGAACTGAATCTTGGTAAATTCCATCTGACACGCGATGGAAAAACTATCGAACACGACTTTAGTAACGAGCTCTTGGTGTTATCAGGTACACCCGATAACGCAGAATTAGCCGAAAGCATTATCGCGGAAGTTGGTGATGATCCAGCAATATGGTTACCAATTTTCTTACAGCACGCAAAAAATGACAGGAGGGAAACATGAAAAAAAAGGGCATTTCAATAGCAGTTGTAATAACTTTAGGGATTTCAAACCCAGCAATGGCTTGGGTTTGGGGCGCTGGAGCGGCGGATTTAAGTATATCAATTCCAACTACGTGGCCCAATCTTTTGGGGAGTTCAAAATCAAAGAAAAAACCTCCACAACAAAAGACAGCGCCACCTGACCTGCTTCTCGATACACTAAAAAAACAACTTGAGGAAGTAAAAAAGGTACACGAATCTATAACGGGAAGCGAAAAGTTCGACACTAAAAAACTTAAAAATGCACAAACAGATCACAGCAGTTTTTTTCTCAAAAATCCAGAAACACTCTACAATAGAAATAAATCTTCTGCTCTATCTACATCACTTGAAAATATTTTAAAAGAAGAAGAGATTTCTGCCTCTGTCCATGAATCTAGCAGTTTTATCAACAAGCGTAGCCAATATGCAGCCATCACTGATAAAGCCGTAAGTTTAAAGACTTTTGAAGAAGCAAACAACCGTTTTCAGCAAATTGAAGAACTATTAAATGAAATCAAGACAACAAAAGACCTAAAAAGTATTGCTGAGTTACAAGCACATATAATTGGAATGCTCGCTATGGTACAAAATGAAACAGCAAAACTACAAATGGTCACACATTTACGCAATGCTGAATATACACTTATCAAACAGCAAAAGAACAAACATAACATAAAAATTTTGAATAGTAAAAACACGAAAATGCCTACCATAAGATTTATTAGATAAGGCTTTTTATAACAATATTTCGTGTATTATTTTTCCTGTATGCTCGTAAAAAGCAAAGGTTAGTTCATAATATTCAGTTTTCTCTCATAGACTGAAAAGATCTACGACCTTTAATTCTATCCTAAAGAACTCAACGAAAATGCTTAAAAAGCATATAAAAAGTTGAAAATTCATTAAAGAGGAATTCCATGGACTTTACAGTGTTCACGCAACTTTTCAATAAAATTGATCAGATAACAAAAACATATGT
>NZ_JBHINE010000020.1:0-32163 GCF_042194715.1 Bartonella sp. CM120XJJH
ATTATCGACCTTTCTGCAACAAAGCACCAACAAGCGATTGTTTGTTGCCCCGTCTATTTGCACCAAAACACGCCCCCTCTTTTTCCTTAGCAATACCTTAGCAATATTGATGAGATAATCAATTCTTCCCTCACGCCCTCAAAGCATCCACAACCTTCCTGCAACAAAGCACCAGCAAGCGATTGTTTGTTGCCCCATCTATTTGCACCAAAACACGCCCCCTCTTTTTCCTTAGCAATACCTTAGCAATATTGATGAGATAATCAATTCTTCCCTCACGCCCTCAAAGCATCCACAACCTTCCTGCAACAAAGCACCAGCAAGCGATTGTTTGCTGCCCCATCTATTTGCACCAAAACACGCCCCCCTCTTTTACCTTAGCAATACCTTAGCAATACTGATTGGATGATCAATCTTGCCTCACACCCTAAAGGCATTATCGACCTTCCTGCAACAAAGAAATTTATAATGATCCATGGAAACCACTGGGGATAAGTCTTAGATATGTATTAACACTTCCACCATTGATTGAACTTAATCTGCATCTCTACGAACGACGACAATAACCAAGCCGTTAATCCAGCCCTTGAATCCATTTACGATAATCCCGCGCGCCTCCCCTTCAGCTCCAACACAAAAAAACGCTCGAGCATTCTCTTCTCAAGAGAACTCTTTATTCTTCTTCATCACTTACTTGTGGTGGGGGTGGTAAAATATAAACGCCTGAAAGCCAACGATTAAGATCAATGGCTCGGCATCGTGTGGAACAAAAAGGATAAGAAGACTTTTGTGACATTTGACCACAAATAGGACAAGGATGCGGAGGGCGAGTCTCTTTTTGAAAATTTGGCTCTTTTTTTTCTTGGCGCCCCTTTGTCATCTTCTCCTTCATTAATTTTTCTTCTGTTCCTTTTTTTTCATTTTGGCTTTTCTCTTTTTGTTGCTTTTCACCTTGCATTGATCTTGCCTTAAAGTTTTTCTAATGCGTTTCTTCAGCCCAGTGCGTGAAAAGTGGATAGTGATAAGCAGTCAAGAGATCTGCTGTTTCAGCCAAAGGCAAACCCACAACATTAGAATAAGAACCAGTCATATGGACGACGAAAGCACCGGCTTTTCCCTGAATAGCGTAGCCACCTGCTTTCCCTTCCCATTCACCAGAAGCAAGGTAAGCCTTCATCACGGCAGGGGTTAAGCGTCTAAAACGGACACGACTTTCAACCAATTTTACGGTTATTTTTCCACGTTCATTAAGCGCACAAACGGCGCCATAAACCTTATGCGCGCGCCCAGAAAGGTATCGTAAACATTCATAAGCCTCGTCTTCACCCTCTGGTTTGGGAAGAATGGTGCGCCCCACAGCCACCACCGTATCAGCAGCCAAGATAATGATTTTCTGTTGAGGTAATTTTTCTTGACCATTCTGCAACTCTTCTTGACTATTTTGATTGTACCAGCGCAAAATTTCTTGGGCTTTCAGCGCTTTTTCTTTTGCCAAACGTTTGGCAAGATTTGCAGGATGTTCTTTTAATTTTGGCGTTTCATCAATATCGCTTGCACAAACCTGCTGCGGATCAATCCCTATTTGTGCCAAAAGCGCCAAACGCCTTGGCGAAGCGGAAGCAAGCACCAAATGAATTTCTTCTGTAAGAGCATCTGCCAAACGTTTTTTCCCCCACTCTCTTATATTTTTCATTTCCACCCCTTCACAATCGACTTCCCTCTCGCCCCCTTTAAGCGCCCCCTTTTTAAACGCCATTAATCTCCTTTATTTTTTCTGCATTGATTTTACAGTTTTTCAAAGCCACCCAAACACTCACTTTTTTCACTCATGAAAAGCAAGCTAAAGAACTATTAAAAAATAACAGAAATAATATGATGCTTTTAGAAAAAAGTGCAAGCCACCCCCTTAGGCTACTTATAGCGATATGTAATGCGCCCTTTTGTCAAATCATAAGGTGTCATTTCCACCATGATTTTATCGCCTGCCAACACCCTAATACGATTTTTCCGCATTCTACCAGCGGTATGCGCAATAATTTCATGATCATTTTCCAGTTTCACACGAAACATTGCGTTCGGTAAGAGTTCAGTAACGATACCAGAAAATTCTAAAACTTCTTCTTTTGACATAAACAAACATTTCCTTTAAAGTGCACATTTTTGTTAAGCTGTGCGTTATTTCCAGCGTTCATACCCTATTTTCTTAAGTTTGTGAATAAAAATTCAACAAAAAGGGAAAGGTTTTTAAAGTTTACTCTCTCATGTTCTCAAAAAACATCACCCCACCCATTGAGACTGAAAACTTTCTCTCTTCAAATTTTATCCGCCCATTTTCTCTTTTACCCGCTAATTTTCTCCAATTTTTATGATGATCTTGGTTTCAGAGTGACAAGAAATTACGCTAAATTTTCTCCCTTTCTCCCCCCTCAAGCGTTTTTCCCAACGCCTCTGACGGATCCCTCTCCACCACTTACAAACAATCATCATCCCTCCAACTTTTTCTCACCTTCCGCCTTCCACATCCTAAACATACGCTCCACACCTTAAACATACGCCATTTAGATAAATGCAAACACCTCACCCACACCACAAGCCTCCTCCTTTTTTCAAAAACATCCTCCATTCTTCACGCGGCCATCCACAACATCCTTCACCACCCCACACGCCACCTCTATGCATTTCCCATACAGCCTGCCCCATTTTTCCTCTCTCCACACATTTCCTCTAAGCCATTCCTTCCATTTATGTTACTCTTCACCTTGAAAACGCGATCCCTATACATTCCGTCTCATTAACCACAACGCCCCTAACGACATAAACCCTTTTCCTTTTTCACGAATATACGTTTTCACGCTTTTACACATTCACAGAAAGAAGCCAAATGAAACTTCCACCCCACCCCGCGCTGCCCTAAAAACAATGCTCTACAACTCAGCTTCTTGCCTAACCCCCCTATAAACTTCAGATCCCCCCCACGCACTTCAGATCACCCCCTCAAACGAGACTGTTTCACCAGACCAGACAAGGAAATCCAGCCTACATATTCATCACACTCTAAAAAACACCTTGATAAATTGATATGCCTGATATCACCACCCCTATAAGCTCCCCTTCTAATCATGATTTCGGAGCCGCGTGAGAGGGACAAAACAATCCTAGGTTCTTTTTGTCAAGGACGCCGTTAGGCGCCCGTAAGGGTCTCCTTGACACTAAGAAGCAAGGCTTGTTAGTCCTCTCATTAAACGCGGGTCTGATCTCATGATTTTGGTGAGCGTTCCGGAGAGTTTGAGAGGCGGAAAGCCTCTCATTAAAAAATAAAGTTTATAAATAAAAACTATTTTTATTTGCCAATTTTCTGAAATTACTTTATCACTTAAAGTATAATCTTGGTCGTCTACGCAGCGACCAAGAGGGAAGACAAACCCTAAGCTCTAGCGTAAAAACAAATCCGCTTTACGAATATCCCGGAATTCCGGGAGATTTTGCTATGTCCAAGTGCGATGAGCACTAAAAGCAAAAGGCTGACTGAGCTCAGTATTTTCAACCTCCCGGAATACCAATGCGAGGGCGCTCGCAACCGGAGGGGGGCTTGAAATGCAAACCAAAAATCCAAATTTTATCGATATTCTGATAGGCAAAAGAATCCGTCACAGACGCATTTCAATAGGACTTTCCCAAAAAGCATTAGGAAGCCATTTAGGCGTCAGTTTCCAACAAATCCAAAAATATGAAAAAGGCTTCAATCGTGTAAGCGCAGGATGTTTACTCAAAATCGCCCAAAAACTAGATGTTCCCATAAGCTTTTTTTATGCAGATATTGCCACAAAAGAAAACGCCTCACACCGTGATCAAGAAACATACAGCGAAAAAGAACACACCCTTTTAAAAAATTTTAGAGAGCTCCAGCCGAAAAAACAAACAGCATCTTGTGGCTGATTTCTGATTAAGCAAAAGAGCAACGATTAACATTATTCCATTCATACACCTCCTTTAAGTCAAATTCAAACCAGCATACCACGCCTCTCAAAGAGCAGTGTTTTACAACATAATAGAATAGAAATTTTTGATTTTTCTTGCCAATCTTCTGAAATTACCTTATAAATGAATGCTGTAATTTTGGTCGTATACGCAACGACCAATAGGGAACTAAAAGCCCTAAATCCGAGCGTACAATTGAGCCCGCTTTTGTGGGTATCCCGGAATTCCGGGAGTTTTTGCTATGTCCAGGTGCTTACCAGCACTAAAAGCAAAAAAACTGACTCGGATTCAGTACTTTTAGACTCCCGGAATACCAATGCGAGGGCGCTCGCAACCGGAGGGGGGCTTGAAGTGCAAACCAAAAATCCAAATTTTATCGACATTCTGATAGGCAAAAGAATCCGTCACAGACGCATTGCAATAGGACTTTCCCAAAAAGCATTAGGAAGCCATTTAGGCGTCAGTTTCCAACAAATCCAAAAATATGAAAAGGCTTTAATCGTGTAAGCGCAGGGTGTTTACTCGAAATCGCCCAAAAACTAGATGTTCCCATAAGCTTTTTTTATGCAGATATTGCCACAAAAGAAAACGCCTCACACCGTGATCAAGAAACATACAGCGAAAAAGAACACACCCTTTTAAAAAATTTTAGAGAGCTCCAGCCGAAAAAACAAAAAGCAATCTTGTGGCTGATGTCTGATTAAGCAAAAGAGTAACAAATTAACATTATTTGCCAATATACCCCACACCACCTATAAACTTCAGATCACCACCCCTCAAACGACAGCGCTTCAAAAGGCGCTACAATAAGCCCTATCTCCTTAACGTCATCCTTCATGCATCCCCTTCGCACCACCGCCTCTTATCCCCCTCTAATCTGTTCATTTCCATTCCACCCCCACACTCTCCTCTCTCGTCAACGCACCCACCTCTTCAGCCAAACTTCCCCCCTTCACAGACTCTTCACCCCACACCCCAATCTTCTCTCCACTCCTCTCTTCACATGCCATGCCATGCCTAAAGCATACACAATGCACAAATCCTCCATTCCCTTTTACGAATATACGTTTTCACGCTTTTACATATTTACAGAAAGCAGAAAATCTGTAAAAAATGCATTATACAATAACGTTTTCAACAACTGTCATTAAAATCTTGCCCCTTATTTTCATTTAAATCCCCCTATTTTCACCTAAATCATAGATATAAACCGCCCTATCATTGCATTGACCAGCATAAAATTTTTCGACAAATTCTAGCGATCAAAAGGGTTCATAAGAAGCATTTTACGACTTTTAAAAGAATCTTGCCCCAAATCCAGTGCTTTCTTGTAACGGACGAGAGTACATTTAATTGACTATAAGAAAGTTTAAAATGAGAGAATCTTTTCGTTTTTCTCATTCAACATCCGCAACGATAACTCATCCTTATAAATCAATATTTTTTCGTAATACAAAACGCACCAAAAGGAATATACTTGCGTCACATATTCACACGCTTGTTTTAAAGACAGCTCTCACAACGCTCAACACACCCATTTCGCGAACACTATCCGTAAAGGAATAGCCCCCATGAAGGGTATAATATCCATTCAGCCCCTATCTTTATGTTTATAAAAGAACAAGGCCAACACCATCAGAAAGACTCTGCCCACTCCTAATGTTGCGCACAGTCTTCAGTTTAAGAGACAATTCATTAAAGGTATGCCTTTCTGATACAGTTTTGACCCACATGGTCCACCCGCTTATGATATGCAAGCAAGTGATTTTAATGGATCCAGTATGAAAGAGCTTATAATGAGAAATTTTTATTATATTCAGCGTTGTGCTTCATGTTAAAAATGATGATTTATCATTATAAATCAATATATTAATAAAAAATAGAGTCAGCATCAAGACACTTACCTTTTTTAAAAAAAGGCTTCACACTGAAAGAAAACATCTAAAAATGAGATAAAAAAAAGGTTTGCCTGTAATAAACAAACCTCTGCAGAAAATTATTCAGATAATTTTCAAAATTTTATATTAATCCCTCTAAAAGCAGCAAAGATGCCTTAGAAGCACCAAAATGAATACAAAAACTTATTTAACACAATGTTACGAAAAATCAAGAACAAAAAACTTTTATAGTTAATGCCCCTAAAAAACGAGGCTTTTTAACCCACGCAGCTCAACAATCTTGGGGCCGCTCTACGAGCATCCTCCGACCAATCGCTTTCATCTCTCTCAAAAGACAGTATTAAAAGGTCCACAGAGCAAGTTTTCGCTAGAAAATATCAATCGCCAGCGCTCATAAAAGCCAGCGTTGGCATAAAAGATCAAATTATCAAAACTCTTGCTGAAATGTCTTCCCAATCAATAAAAAAGAAGCGGACTTTTAAATATTTCCGCCTCTTTAACAATAAAAATTATGATGAGGGATTATTAAAAAATTTCAAGACTATGAAGGGAACCAATTTGATAACAATTCATACCTTACAGGATCATCGGCACATTGTCCACCACCACATTCCAGTATGGTAGAAATCAAATTTGCCGCAATCAAAAACACAAATAAGAAACTTGCCGCTTTACTCAAGAATGGAAAAGGAGAAAATTCTTTGAACTTGTGTGCCAATTCGCCTAAAATCATGACAAATGAAACAGCAAAGATACAAAGGACAGAAATAATGAAGGCCCAAGTATAAAAATGCAATCCAAAGAACGTTGAACCATATCCCAAATCATCAGGCGTTATATGCAAAAACACTTGCCGTGCTGCAACGGCACTCGTTACCATACAACCAAGAATAACCATACCATAATGGGTATTTTTTACCTTATAGTGAATATTGAGCAAGAACCCACAACCTGCCAGCATCAATCCAACACGCTGGAGTAAACAAAGGGGACAAGGTAACTCAAACTTTACCAATTGATAATAAAAAGCCACCACCAAGACAACGGATAACCCAAAGAGTCCTAGCGTATTCATAAAGATAACGAAGTGAGGATTTTTTTGTTCAACGTGTTCCATGGCTATTCTCTCAAAAAGATAAATTTAAAGTAGAAGTTGCGTGATGATTGAAAGTGAGAAGAATGACAACGAATAAAATTGCCCACAAAGCATAACTTATATTTTTTTTACCACACATAGTCGTTATTGCAGTACCTAAAGCGATTAAAAATGGAAGAAACATAGCTTTTAAATCTCCTTTACATCCGTTGTTTAACTCTTATTTATTTCAGCGTTCACCATATTAGAAAATTGGGCAAAAAAGAGACAATAGATTTATTATTCACAATTCATCATTCACTTTTATATTGTCATTATATTTAAGTGAAAAAACAAAGAACTCTATAATTATTCTAAAAAGACATCAGACCGAAAGAGCTGATCACTATCTTCTCTTATATCAACAATATCAGTAACTATAAAGATCATCCCCCCATACATAAAAAATCGCCTTAACAGCAGAATTAAGCAGGCTTTAAAACTGACAGATATACATCTCTTCTTTATTGTAAGCAATATTTAAAAATTACCACTATATTTTACATAATATGGATACAGTATTTATTTTAGCAAATAAAAAACGAATAATTTTTTTGAAAACCTTACAGCCAATGGCTTTTCCCTAATGGTATTTTTTTCTCTTAATCTTAAATAAAAGAAAATCGCGTAAGCTCAACAGCCTCATGGTGCCCCCTTCATACCTCTTCCTCAAAATTGATCCCCCCTTAAAAGAAATGCTTCATAACCTTCAATACTTTAATTTTTCAACTCTAAAAGTTCCCTTTAAATTTTAGCTTTCCATCTTATTTGCAAAATAACTGTTTCTCTGTCATCAATTGGCTTTGCAAAGAGACTATAAAACTTTTAAAAAAAATAATGATAAAGAATCGCATTGAATCAAATTGAATCAAAAGGATGGAGAATGATGAAAAAATCATGTGATGTCGCGATTTTAATGGGGAGCCAATCGGATTGGCAAACGATGTGCCATAGCGCAGATATTTTGACGAGTCTTGATATTTCTCATAGTTCGCATATTGTCTCAGCCCACCGAACCCCTGAACGCCTTTATCAATTTGCAAAAGAAGCAAAAGAAGCAGGTTTTAAAGTTTTAATTGCCGGTGCGGGGGGTGCAGCGCATCTTCCTGGTATGCTAGCAGCCCTTACGCCTCTTCCTGTTTTTGGCGTTCCAGTGCATTCTCATTCTCTTTCTGGTCAAGATTCTTTGCTTTCAATTGTGCAAATGCCAGCAGGGATACCCGTTGGCACATTAGCAATTGGCAAAGCAGGCGCAATTAATGCCGCACTTTTAGCCGCAGCTGTTATGGCCGTTTATGATCATGATCTCGCCCAACGATTAGAAAATTGGCGTCAGCAACAAACAGCCAATGTCGCCCAAACACCTGTAACGGAGGTTTAAAATGGCACCGTTTTCCAACAGCTCCTCGTCCAACACCACCCTATCCAACACCACCCCAGCCAACACCACCCCAGCCAACACTGCCCTATCCAACACTACCCTATCCAACACCACCCCAGCCAACGCCACCCTATCCAACGCCACCCCAGCCAACACCACCCTATCCAACGCCACCCCAACCAACGCCTCCTCGTCCAACGCCACCCCAGCTAACACCTCCTCGTCCAACGCCACCCCAGCCAACACCTCCTCGTCCAACGCCACCCTATCCAACACCACCCTACCCAACGCCACCTCGTCCAACGCCACCTCGTCCAACACCACCCCAGCCAACACCGCCCCAGCCAACACTGCCCTATCCAACACCACCCCAACCAACGCCACCACCTCATCTACCCTGTTACCTCCAGGAAGCGTCATTGGTTTAATCGGCGGCGGACAGTTAGCACGAATGCTCGCCATAGCGGCCGCAGAATTAGGATTTCGAACCGTTATTTTTTGTCCTGAAGCCGATTGCCCAGCCGCTCAAACAGCAAACAGCCATATTGTTGCCTCTTATGACGATACATCAGCTTTAGATCATTTTATTTCCCAGTGTGATGTTGTCAGCTATGAATTTGAAAATCTTTCGCTTCAAACGGTTCAATATGTAGAGAAAAGTAAGCCCGTTTATCCCTCTTCCAAAGCATTAGAGATCACGCAAGATCGACTGTTTGAGAAGCAATTTTTGCGTAATCAAGGGATTGGCACCGCCTCATGGTATGCTGTTGACGATTCTTCTTCTCTTCTTTCTTCTCTTGATGCTTTAGGCGGACGTGGTCTTTTAAAGACGCGTCGTTTTGGTTATGACGGAAAAAACCAAATCAAGCTCGACCACCCCGATGAACAAACCCTTAACGAAGCCTTAAGGACTTTTCAGGAACAGCCTTGTATTTTAGAAGAAATAGTTCCTTTTTTATCAGAAATTTCGGTTCTTTCTGCCCGCACAAAACAAGGAGAACATATTTTTTATGATTGCCCTGAAAACCAACACAAAAACGGGATTCTTCATAAATCCTTTGTTCCATCCCATATTCCACTTGATGTGCAAAAAGCAGCTCAAGACATTAGCCTAACAGTCATGAATGCCCTCGATTACGTTGGTGTTCTTTGTATTGAGTTTTTTGTCCTAACAAATGGTCACCTTTTAGTGAATGAACTCGCGCCGCGTGTCCATAATTCTGGTCATTGGACACAAAAAGCATGCATAACTTCACAATTTGAACAGCATATCCGTGCTATTTGCGGCCTTCCCTTAGGCAGTCCCTATCGCCATAGCGATTGCCAAATGACAAATCTTCTTGGTAACAATTTAAGCACGTTAAAATATTTTCTCACACAAGAGCACACCTCGATCCATTTATATGGCAAAAGCACTGTTCAACCCTACCGCAAAATGGGGCATGTCATCCAATTAATGGGCCCAGCCAACAAATCTTAACACCCACATATAAAAACGCTTTTTCACACGTTTCCCCCAATGAACTGAAACACAACCTCTCACCCCACACAGATCAACCATTCATACGGTTCAACAAGCGCGCCCCAACCCTTCTCAACCCCTCATCCCCACCCAAAACTCTGCCCTCTCCTACAAGCCCTGATCTTTCCCCCCTCGGTCCAACACCCCCCTCATCCAACACCATCTTCTCCAACATGTTACCTCTAGGCATCATGATTCCCCCATGATAGAAACTGCCCCTTCATTTTGCTTTTAATCCAAATTTTTAGAAATAGACTGATCAATTACGCCCCTAGATACCAATCCCAACGATTGCGCTTTTATTGTCTCTAGCCTCTCTTCTTATGTTTATTTTTGCACAAAAGCATTTTCACAAAAGCATCGTTTTGTTTTCTCATAAAATCGCTGCAAAGAGGTAAAACGTATGACTCCACCCAAACAACTCTCGCAAACGCAGCCCAATATCAGCCAGAAGGTAGCCTCTTCAGCATAGAAACTTTCCTCTTTTTCTCCTCTCTTTTTTCCTTAACGAATAGAGGACCTTCTCCTTTCGTTAATCCGCCCAACATCTTTCTCGAAAAAGCTTCCCTGAACTTCTCCCCAACGGCTTAAATTGCTTTTTTACAGATCAATTTTTTTTCTCTCACGCCCCCTCTCTTTTCAGCGCATCCATTTTCCCACCTTTTAATCCTGTTAAAACAATAAATTATAAGGCGCATCACCACCGTATAATGCTCATTGGTTTTATGGCATCTCTTTATTGCATCCCGCAGTTCTTTATGAACTCCCTTATCGTAAACGCACTTTGTTTACGCATACTCTATAATCAACCAAAAAAGACTGTCTGTAACTCTCTATCCTGCTCAGCAATGACATTCGTCAAGACCAACCGACCCGCAACTTCACGCAGTTCCCACAATTTTTCGCGCTGCAAGCTTCTTTCAAGAGCACCTAACAGCACCCTTAATTGACTAAATATAAATGTTTATTTTATGATCTTGATAAAGCTAAATTATACTTTTTAATACTATCATTTTAATACTATTATTGCCTTTAAAACGCTCATTGTGCGAAAAAATACTTCATTTCTAAAAACAATGAAGCAACTTTAAATGAGACACAGTCTGTTCCTCCCAAAAAACGTAAAGGGGGTCCATTTAGACATATGTTGTTCCTCTTTCTTCTAACCTTTCGGAAACCCATTGTTTTCGTAACGAAAATCCTAGCAATAGGCTTTTTATTAATGACAGGGATTCTTTGTCTAATATACCTCGCGGGGAGGAAGAGAGTCATTGCCCCTATTGATCGGGATACCAATGCTCATTACGTCAGCTCTCTTTGGCATTTGCAACATGTATATAAATTGGTATTATGACATACTTTTATTACGTCTATCCCCAGAAAATGTGAAGCTTTCACTCTTTCAATAAACATCATCATAGACCACCCTTGGGAAGGTCAAATTTTTCTACAGCATGGATATTAAAAGGAATTCAAACTATCCACATTCAAGAGCCAAAGTGTATTCTCAGTATACTGTCTCTCTCACCGGATAATTTGAATTCCCCATCCGCTTGACAATATCCAGCAATCCACCCCACGTAGAAATAATGGGGTTTCAAAGAAGCATAAGCTATTGCCTTCAAAGAGAAATTTATACATAATCTTTCATTCTAACAGCACAGATTTAATCCCTCATTAAAAGAGCCAAGCGCTTCGCTCCGTTCTTAATCTCCACGTCAAAGATATAATTACAGGATATGATTACAGCACGAAGCTTATCCATTCCCAAACATCCTCTCACCCCTCACATAAAATAAAAAGCCTCCAACAGAAGACGCTTGTGTTACCAATTTACGCACTTATTTTAAAGAAACACTTATTTTAAAGAAATACTTGGCCAATGCACATTGCCACCACTTCACCCCCCCTCATCATAGAACATAAAAGCTCTCGGGTAATAGCTTAAACATTCATAGCACCCCACCCTCTTCAAGCTTATGAAGCGTAAACGCCAGCCTCATCACACCCGCTTGCCAGCTCCCAATGTTGCAACACTCTCTTGCACTTGAAAGGATTTATAAAAGACCGTTTTATTTCTTGACCTTCAAGTATTTTCACTCATACACCAATCCCGCTTGTGATATGCAAGCAGCAAATGCTATGAGATATAAAGATTTGCAATGAGAAAATCTCAACTCTACGCGAGGCTCTTATTTGCTCTGAACAATAGAAATTGATCCTTAACAATTCATCCCATTTGTCTTCATTATGCGGTTTATTTTCTAGGTTTTAAGAATAAGTCTTAATAATATCATCACACCCACTAACAAAAACACCTCATGGTATAAATTTTACATGACCCTTACTAAACGATGATATTTTACGGAGAAACAAGATTATTTTCTCACAAATGAGAAGCTTTTCCTTATTTCCACTTTTTGTGCTTCTTTTTGCTTTTTACGAGAATATTTTTATCTTCAAAGCAACCATTAACACACCATAAGAAATGTATAATATACCCTTGACAAGAATAAGACTTCTTGTTAAATCTCGCTTACTTTTTTGCAATTTTCACTTATTCGTTGTGCTAATGAAGTGTGTTAATGCGTACCTTAAGGGTGCGTTTTTCTTTTTGTGATCACAGTGAAAAAGTGTATCGTGTGATGTTATGATGCAAGTACGATATCGCAATGTAATGTTCCGCAATGTAATGTTCATTGAGTGAGCAGTGTATTGGGGTTGTGATATTGTGTTTTAATGTTATATCACAGTTGTTTTAATGTTGTATTATAGTATTGTGTTACGTAAACTGTTTAACGGTGAATATGATGAAAATTAAAAATTCGCTTAAAGCACTAAAGGAGCGCCACCGTAACAATCGTTTGGTGCGTCGTAAGGGTCGTATTTATATTCTTAATAAAACGAATCCACGTTTTAGAGCGCGTCAAGGCTAGTTGTTTTGGTTAATATTTTTATGCCTACTGTTTGTAGGCTTAAAAATTTTTCCTTAAGATTTTTTGGTTACGAGTCCGTTGGTTATAAGTCCGTTGATTACAAGTCTAGTATTTGATAATATTTGGTGATTTATCTTTTGGGGGCTTGTTTTTATGGATTATTCTATTTTTTTTAAAGCCTTTCGATTTTTTCAGTCGCGTTTTTTTTGTATTTTCCAGCGCGTTTTTTTTCTTTTTTTTGTTGGCATATTTTGTTTTGTTCCCTCTAGCTATGGGAAAAATCCTCCTTCGCTTCCTGAAGATCGTCCTTCTCCACAATCGCTTTTACCGTTAGATGATCTTATTCCCAATTCTCCTCCGCCTTCCTCAACGCCCTCCGATTCTGATTCCTCGGCGGTTATTCTTGAAGATCTTGACAAAGATCAGCTTTCCCATGTTGACAGAGTTAAGCAACGCAAAGAAGCAGAAATTTTACGTTTACTGAAAGAGTTGAAATATTGTGCTGATGTTTCTCAAGCAAAAAAGATCAGTCAACAACTTCAACATTTGTGGTCCCAATCGGGCAGTGAGACGATTGATCTTTTAATGTCATGGGCTGAAAATGCTATTAACAGTGATGATTATGGACTTGCGCTTGATTATATTGATAATGCTCTTGCACTTTTACCTACTCACGCTGAAGCTTGGGTAAGGCGCGCTTGGATTCACATTCAACTAAACGATTTCAAGCTTGCCATGCTTGATCTCAACCATGCACTTGAACTTGAGCCGCGCAACTATATCGCTTTTTTTGAACTTGGCGTTACCATGGAAGCAACAGAGCGTCCAAAACTTGCTCTTAAAGCTTATGAAACAGCATTAGAGTATTACCCACAAATGCGTAGAATTCAAAAGCGCGTGCAAGCTCTGTTAGATGAACAATCACCACAATCTCTTTGAACCCATTCAAAAACGAGAGGCTTTACGCATCCTTTCAAACTTGGCTAAGACGCAAGCCTTCTCCACATTCCACAAGCCCCTTGCTTATAACCACACCCTCAAACCCCCACCCCACGCAATTGACCCTACTCCACGCAATTACCCCCCCAAGCAATTGACAATGTCTTTTTTGAATTTGAAGCTTTTTTGTATTAAAGGTAGCGTCCAAACACTTTCAATATACCCCCTACAGAATTTCTCTCATAGCAAGAAAACGCTGCACGCCTTGGTCCTCTCACACCGCCTCTTCTTTTCACTATCCCTCTATCATGGATAAAAAGATGATAAAACACGATCCTCAAAAAATATTTTTTGAAAAAAGCTTAAAACATTGCTTAGCACCTCTGATAAACTATCATCATCTGTTTTTTTATTTTTATGAAACCCATAAGCAGCACATACCATATTAGCTCGTCCTCCTCCCTCAAAGTTGATAAAACAGCACTGAAATATTCCCCACAAGACAAAAACTTCAAAGACGCAACATCAGTTAAACAAACATTCTTGAATAAGAAATATTTCCCCTTCAAAGCTCCTCCAAGCATTCCCCGAAACATAAAAAGCAAGCGATTGCCAATAAACCGTTCTGCGTCACTCAAACACCCCCCCACTCATATTTTTTGCTTTTTTACTTTGAATAAAGCATATCATACAGCCATCTCAAGCAGCCACCAGCAAGGTTATAAAAACTCTCTTGAAAAAACTTTATGAAAAAGAAGAGATTGCGGTTATTTTATCTCTAGCAGAAACTCTGAAATTGTTTTATATTAAGGAGGGTGTTCTGCGCTTCTCGACAGGAAATAACGTATTCCTGAGACCTTAATGATCTCCAAGGGAGCTGTCCCTGATCAAGCCCGTGGGCTTTTTCATATGGCGCCCACCTATTTGTATAGGTTCCCGGGGTCAACTTTTTCCATCGGCTGTTGTGGATCACCCTTTTTTTACCCATAAAATTCCCCCCCAAAAAAATTGAGAAAGTCCTTTTACATAAGACCAATGACGATACTCTCTTTGCAAGAAATAAAAATCACGAGGGGCTTTATTTTATAAAACAGACAGCACTTACAAAAAAATCCCCTCTGTGAATCTGCTTCAGCCCTTCGCACGGGCAAGCAGCGCAAAAGCAGTTTATCGCACCAAGATACCCTAACACAAGAATGCATATTTTTTCATGAAGCACAGCTCTTGTCCTAACAGAGATTTACAAAACGCCAATAATGGATAAAATGCCAACATCTGATAAGACAATTGGCAAGACTTGGCGAGACAATGACACAAAATCCCCTCTGTGAATCTGCTTCAGCCCTTCGCACGGACAAGCAGCGCAAAAGCGGTTTATCACGTCGTGATGCTCTTTTAATAGAAGAGCGCACACTCTTTCCATGAGCGCACCTCTTGTCCTAACAGAGATTTACAAAACGCCAATAATGGATAAAATGCCAGCATCTGATAAAACAATTGGCAAAACTTGGCGAGACAATGACACAAAATCCCCTCTGTGAATCTGCTTCAGCCCTTCGCACACAGCAGCGCAAAAGCGGTTTGTCGCGTCGTGATGCTCTTTTAATAGAAGAGCGCACACTCTTTTCGCAGCGTGCTTGTTGCCACTTTATTGAATACCTTGAAAAAAAGGGAACAGATTTTTCACGCCTCATTTTGGCAGGCTATTGGCCCATTAAATCGGAAATTGACCCGCGTCCTTTACTGGCTGCTGTAGCGTTACGCGGTGGACATTTAGCCTTACCAGCAGTACTTGATTCCACCACCATGATTTTCCGTGCATTTTCACCCAACACGATTTTAGAGCCCATGCGCTTTGGCACCTTTGGTCCCAGTGCAGACAATAGCGTTGTTGTCCCCAATAATATTATTGTTCCGCTTTCTGCGTTTGATCGTCAATGTCACCGTCTTGGCTATGGAGGAGGATATTATGACCGTGCGGTTGAAGCTCTTGAAAAACAAGGACATAAAATGACATTATGGGGCATGGGATTTTCATGTCAGGAGGTTTCCTCTATTCCCGCAGCAGAACATGATCTACAGGTACAGGGCATTTTTACAGAAAAAGGTTTCTTAAAATGTTAAAGTGTGATTAAAGCGCCTATGCGCTTTTTATTTTTAGGTGACATTGTTGGTAACACAGGCTGTAAAGCTGTTTTTGAACACCTTCCTCAACTGATTGAGAAATGGCAGCTTGATTTTGTTGTGGTAAATGGTGAGAATGCCTCTGGTGGTTTTGGTCTCACACAAGAAACGTACCAAGATCTTTTGATGACCGGTGTTGATGTTGTTACCACGGGCAATCATGCTTTTTCTCACAAAGAAGCATTGCAGTATGCCCATGAGAGTGATCGTTTTTTACGCCCTGCCAATTTTTCGAAAGAAACACCCGGAAAAGGTGCTGGTGTTTTTACGGCAAAAAATGGCGCCCGTGTTCTTGTCGCCAATCTGTTGGGCAACGTTTTTATGCCGTGCAAAGTAGAAGATCCATTTGAAACAGCGGAAAATATTCTGCTTGCCTGTTCGTTGATGGAACAAGCCGATACGATTATTTTTGACTTTCACGCAGAAACGACAAGCGAGAAGCAATGTTTAGGTCATTTTCTTGACGGTCGTGTGAGTGTTATCGTTGGCACGCATACGCATATTCCCACGGCTGACGCGCAGATCTTAGAAGGTGGGAGCGCCTATTTAACGGATGCAGGCATGTGTGGAGATTACAACTCATCTCTTGGAATGGATAAAGAAGAACCCTTACACCGTTTTCTTTATAAAACGAAGCAAGATCGTTTTGAACCGGCATGTGGTCCCGCCACCCTTTGTGGTTTAGCGGTTGAGATTTCAGATCGCACAGGTTTAGCAGAAAAGGTCTCAGCGGTACGGATTGGTCCTCATTTAAAGCCTGAAGTTCCAGATTTTTGGTAGCTTCTTTTAATCCGCCCCTTTGATGACAGCTCTCCACTGTGCGCCCTTTGATGATCTCTCTCCAATATTTCCTTTTGAGAACTCTTTTGGTAAGACAATTTTTCAAGCCCTTCCCCAATCCCTAAAAACACCACGCCCCCCAATTTGCCTAACACAGCAACTTTTCTAACACAAATAAATCACTCTTAAAAAGGGAAAAAGGTCCAAATTTTCATGATTTTTAAAAAGATGAGAAGGAGGTTTTATTTGGACATTTCTGCGGGGGGGGGGGAGGAGAAATGTTAACCCCCTTCTCTAAAAAAAGCTTTATAGAATAATTTATTATTTAGCAAGAGCCTCTTTATTTTTTTCTTTATTCTAACGAAAATTTAATCTTTTGCCTTCTGTTTCTTAGGTTTGAGCTCTCTAAAACTTTTCAAAAGGATGTGCTCTTCTTTACTTACGATCCCTTCATCACAAGAATCCAAGGCGTTTTCTTTTGTTGAGAGATCAGCGTAAAAAAAGGAAATGGGAACATTGAGAATATCAGCAATTTCTTGTAAACGCCCCGCTCCTATACGATTAGAGCCTTTTTCATATTTTTGGATTTGTTGAAAAGTCACACCTAACTGGCTGCCTAATTGCTTTTGCGACATTCCGATCATTGTTCTTTTAAAGCGAATTTTTCTGCCTATCGAAATATCGTTAAAGTGTGGATTTTTAGCTTTCACTTCAAGCTCCCCTGCCGGTTGCGAGCGCCCTCTTATGCGTATTCCGGGAGTCTGAAAGTACTGAGTTCGAATCAGCTTTTTGCTTTTAGTGCTAGAGCGCACCTGGACATGGCAAAAACTCCCGGAATCTCGCGATACTTATAAAGCAGGCTAATATCTCAGCTTGGATTTTCAGGCTTTGGGCTCCACCATTCAACCACAATGTACGACGAGAACCCTAGTGCTTGTTCATAAAATAATTTCAGGAGACCAGCAATAAAAATTAAAACAGTGTTTTTATCTCATGAGACAATCAAACACAAAATTGCCTTCTGTTTCTTAGGTTTGAGCTCTCTAAAACTTTTCAAAAGGATGTGCTCTTCTTTACTTACGATCCCTTCATCACAAGGATCCAGGGCGTTTTCCTTTGTTGAGAGATCAGCGTAAAAAAAGGAAATGGGAACATTGAGAATATCAGCAATTTCTTGTAAACGCCCCGCCCCTATACGATTAGAGCCTTTTTCATATTTTTGGATTTGTTGAAAAGTCACACCTAACTGACTGCCTAATTGCTTTTGCGACATTCCGATCATTGTTCTTTTAAAGCGAATTCTTTTACCTATCAAAATATCGTTAAAGTGTGGATTTTTAGCTTTCACTTTAAGCTCCCCTGCCGGTTGCGAGCGCCCTCGCATTGGTATTCCGGGAGTCAAAAACACTGAGTTCAGTCAGCTTTTTTGCTTTTAGTGCTCATCGCACCTGGACATGGCAAAAACTCCCGGAATCCCGGGAAACCCACAAAAGTAGGCTAATCTTATGTACTGAACTTGAGGGGTTTTGAATCCCTCTTGGTCGTTGCGTATACGACCAAAATTACAGTGTTATTTATAAAGCAATTTCAGGAAATTAGCAATAAAATTTAAAACAGTATTTGTTTTATGAACCCCACCCGCCTCTCAAACGCTTATGCCCGCTCGTAAAAACCATGAGATAAACCCCACGTTTATTGAGAGGATTAACAACCCTTGTTGTCTGAGATCAAGCCCCCCAAAAAGCATTGTGCTAAAACGCCCCCCAAAGCACACCTGAAAGCACGCCGCCAACAACATCCACCCCAAGCAACCTCTCCAAAGCCATTCTTTGGGGCATATCTTTGAAAGGTTTACACGCTGATGCGTTGGATTTTTGCGCCACAACGGACTAATTTTTCCTCCAACCTCTCAAACCCCACGATAAAAATCCGCCCCGCCCATACCCTTTCCAAGAACACCCCCCTTGAAAAAGAAGACCTTGAAGGGTGCTCTAGAAAATCATTCCCCACCCAAAATTCAAGCACAAAAGAAAACAACCCATTTAAAACAAACACGCATCATCCTATCCCCCTCCCAAATGCCCTTCAAGCACACCCCAAAACATGGACATACACCTTAAGTCATGCCCGCACACACAAACAGCATTCAGTATATCTTTGAAAGGTTTACACGCTGATGCGTTGGATTTTTGCGCCACAACGGACTAATTTTTCCTCCAACCTCTCAAACCCACGATCAAGATGATAGACACGATTGACGATTGTTTCCCCCTTTGCCGCCAAAGCTGCAATCACAAGAGAAACAGAAGCGCGCAAATCCGTCGCCATGACAGGAGCCCCTTGCAAATTCTCTGTTCCATAAACAGTTGCCGTTTGCCCATCAAGCTTTATCGAAGCCCCTAAACGATTGAGTTCTTGAACATGCATAAAACGATTTTCGAAAATCGTCTCTGTAATATGCGCAATGCCTTCAGCCCGTGTCATAAGCGCCATGAATTGCGCTTGGAGATCGGTTGGAAAAGCAGGATAAGGTCCTGTTTTAATATCAACGGGCATAATTTTGGTGTTCTTTGGATTTCGCTTAACATGAATTCCTTGAGGTTCTATTTGAATCTCAAGTCCTGTTTTTTGGAGCACCTTAAGCACTTTTGTGAGATGATTAGGATTTGCATTTTTAAGAAAGACATCTCCTCCTGTCATCGCAACAGCCATTGCATATGTCCCCGCTTCGATTCGATCAGCAATAACGCGTATTTTTGTCCCTTTAAGTTTTTTAACCCCTTCAATTGTAAGCGTTGTTGTTCCCTCACCAGTTATTTGAGCCCCCATAGCATTCAAAGTTCGAATAAGATTTGCCACTTCTGGTTCACAAGCCGCATTCTCAAGAACAGTTGTTCCCTTTGCCAATGTCGCCGCCATAAGCATTACATGGGTTCCACCAACAGTGACCTTAGGGAAACGATAATGAGCACCTTTTAACCCCCTTGGCGCTTTTGCATGAACATATCCATTTTCGATCGTAATCTGTGCTCCTAAAGTTTTAAGCCCATCAAGGATAAAATCGACAGGTCTGGTTCCAATAGCGCATCCTCCAGGAAGCGAAACATAAGCCTCTAAGCATCGTGCAAGGAGAGGTCCGATAACCCAAAAGCTCGCGCGCATTTTTTTCACCAGTTCGTACGGCGCCCGTGTTGTCGCTATTTTTTGCGCAGTAAAATGAATTGTTCTTGAATTGACACACTCATCGTTAAACTCTTGTCCATCAACGGCATATCCCACACCATGATTATTGAGAATACGAATAAGCAATTCGACATCGGCTAGATGAGGAATATTTTCTAAAGTAAGCGTTTCTTCTGTCAAAAGCGCCGCAATCATAAGAGGCAACGCAGCATTTTTGGCCCCTGATATAGGAATTGTTCCTTTAAGTTGTTCTCCCCCAACAATTTGAATAGAATCCATCGTGTTTTCCCTCTTTTCCTTTGTGCCTACCCTTCCAAAGGATTTTCCCCCTTCGGGAAGTTATGCTTTATTAATCGTTTTAGAACGCATTCTAAATATGAGAACAAATTATTGAGAAGTTTGGTTGCAAAGCTTCACTAAAAAACTTTTTTTGCATTTTAGAGCTTTTTGCATTTTAGAGTTCTGTTTGCGCTCTTTGTCGGCTTTGCTCTTTTCGACGTTTTAGATTTTGACGCAATTGTTGCGCTAATCTTTCTTGACGCCGTTTTGCTTTTTCATCTTGATGATTCATTTCATTTTGTTTTTGTTTTTGATGCATTTGTGTCATTGCGCAACCTTTTAAACAGTGTTGAGCTTCTATCCAAGCAACTCATAACCTTAAATATTTAAGCATATAAGAAATATATGTCATGACATAAGATACGTTTTCTTGCAAGAATATACAAATGTTCTCTTGCCTATTTTCTGACAATATGGCACAAGACAGCGCAAAGATTGAAAAGGGGCTGCGGTAGCTCAGTGGTAGAGCACTCCCTTGGTAAGGGAGAGGTCGAGAGTTCAATCCTCTCTCGCAGCACCATTTTATTCTTCTTTTTCCCCTCTCTTTTTGCCTCTATAAGCCTTCCCTATAAGCCTAAATCTTTTCCCCCAGCCTCCATCGGCTTCATCAAATCCCCTATCCTAAACCATGCGCTTCAATGGCTTAAAAATCAATGACTCCAAATCAATGTCCTCAATGACACGCTTAATCTCCAAAATGCTTTATGAGCGGCTTTTGAAATTACCCCACCCCAAAGAATATTTCCCCTCCCATTACCTCCCCCTTTTTCCTTGCATCCTCCTCTTTCCTTCCCTTAAGAACACTCCTTCTCTTTGCCAGGCCTCACTATTCCCCCTCTTGACACCCTTACCCCTTTTTAACATTTTTATTTCTTGAATATTTTTCCCCCACAAGCTCACCCTGCTTGTAATATGCAGACAAACGATTTTACTTGATTCAATATAAGAGAATTTGAATAAGAAGGTATAAGAACATCTCGCACTATTTCAGGCTCTCATTGAAATTCAAATTGAATCTCAACAATAAATTATTATAAACTCATTGTTTGAACACATCCCATTGATATCCTTAAAGCCCCCCCAAAAACCAATCATCTTATCTTTCTCGCCTCTCTATCCACCTCAAACAGTATAAGCATTCCCTCTAAAAATTAGAATAAGCTTCATCGATCCTATTCGTCATTTACAACAGATCTAACAGAGCCATTTCCAGAATCTCCTCTCAACTCAATTCCTTCCCCATTCTCTCCTTTCATGACCAAAAGCAAAAACCAAACAATGATAAAGCACCCCCCTCAATAAAGCTTTCAATAAGCCACCACACGGCTCCCATATGCCAAACACCCCACATGCCCCCCCCCACATGTGCCAGACATCCCATATACCAGAAAATTAATAGCCCACCTTTTCAAAGAAGATCCCTCATTCCCAATTTTATACACTATATTTTCCACATTCTCTAAGCCACCCCTCTTTCAAGACGCATCTTTTTTATACGAATCCTTTAATTTATACCGATAGCGTTATTCCTCTTGCAGAAGAACAAGAAGAGCGAAAAATTCTCTTCCCCTCAATAAAGCTTTCAATAAGCCACCCCACGGCTCCCATATGCCCGCCACTCCATATGCCAAACACCCCTCATGCCAAACACCCCACATGCCAGAAAATCAATAGCCCGCCTTTTCAAAGAAGATCCCTCATTCCCAATTTTATACACTATATTTTCCACATTCTCTAAGCCACCCCTCTTTCAAGACGCATCTTTTTTATATGAATACTTTAATTGATACCGATAGCGTTATTCCTCTTGCAGAAGAACAAAAAGAGCAAAAAAATCTCTTCCCCTCAATAAAGCTTTCAATAAGCCACCCACGCTCCTATATGCCAAACACCCCCCATGTGCCAAACACCCCACATGCCCCCCACATGTGCCAGACATCCCATATACCAGAAAATTAATAGCCCACCTTTTCAAAGAAGATCCCTCATTACCAATTGTATACACTATATTTTCCACGTTCTCTAAGCCACTCCTCTTTCAAGACGCACCTTTTTTATACGAATCCTTTAATTTATACCGATAGCGTTATTCCTCTTGCAGAAGAACAAGAAGAGCGAAAAATTCTCTTCCCCTCTATTCTATTGAAATCAACCACCCTTCTTCGCTTACAGTTCACAAGCAGAAAGATCCGTATGGCGTGAAACATTCCAAGAAAAGCCTACCTTTTATGCAAAATCCCCCCCCCAGTAAACGAGATTATGAATCATCCCAAGAGCTAAAGCCCATACCGCAATCTTGAGAACAAGCCCCAAATAGTACCAACTTACTTTTTCATAAAGTCAAAGATGAGGTGTGCAATATTTATAATCTACATTTATAACTTACGGGGCTTTATCGTTACCCCTCACGATACCATTCACAAGCCCCAGCATGAAATTCACAAACGCCGATAGGAAATGGACATGAAATGAGTATAAAAAGAGCTTAGAGCAAGATGTTTCTTTAAAACAAGCGCGTAACTATGCACAACAAGTATATTTCATTGAGAGCATTTTGGATATTCCCTATTCCCGCCTAGGACAACCATTTTGGTGACAGAACCTCCCTTATATTTTCTGCTGTCCTTGTCTCCTCTGTCCTTGTCTCCTCCAAAGAATAAAAACCCCGCATGTGCGGGGTTTCTATCCTGTACCACACCCTTATTTAGATACAGTATAATCACTATCGCGGTTTTCATTAAATACGTTTTTGCCTATATTTTCAACACAAAAATAACACATATTGATTTATTCAACAAAAATCATTAAAAATTAAAATGATGAAATTATTATTCAAAACGTACGTCATAACATTTATAACGTTTTTTTCTGTATCCCTATTATTGGGGTGTACTCAAGTAAGCGACCTTTCTGAATACGATAGGCTTTACCAAAAATATGTCCATGAAAATTACACTCCTTTGGCATATTCTCAGAAATTAGAAAAAGCAAAAAAAGAGGTAGAATATTTAAAAGCGTATATGGAATGGACTGTAGACATACCCCATGACAAAAGTCAATTTTGGAGGCATTTAATAACATTGCCCAGTAATCCTCCAGAATTCAATATTTTTAAACATTATCACATATTGCTTGTTTTTTGTGGACGCTTTTTTGATTTATGGCAAGGTGATAAAACGATGCCCACACTTACATTTAACGACTTACCAACAAGACTTAGAGCTTTTGAAGCTGACGGGATGAAACACATGAAAAATTGGAATTATGTAGAAAGATTTTTCCGCGACGCAAAGTTTGAAACAAACTTTGATGATCCAATGTTTGCGTACGCAGAAAAATTTTTGGATTCCCCTAATGGCATTAGTCGAAAAGAACAAACTCTTCAGACAGAACGGCTCATAATAGAGTATAATCTCCAACGTTTTCAAAACACAGCAACAATGTGCGTTATGGCTAGATCGGTATACCTTGCAATGATGCCCAAAGAAAATGTAAAACCGCCCGTAAGATATAGCACTTTTGAAAAATGGAAGCAGTATTTAAAAAATCTTTAAACGGATAATAAAACGCCTTTCAAAATACTTCTAAAGAACCATTAAGCCCTCTCACAATGACTATAATCAAGCACAAAAAGGGTATAAAAAACAATGTTAATTAAACAGTCTTTATTGAGAAACGTCTTAATTATCGCCCTTTTAACAACGCATCTTTTTTATTCTTCAAAGGGATATACTCATTCAAATGAACTATTCTCTTCAAAAGAAATTACAGAAAGAGAGAGATTGTTCCGCATTTTCCTCGTTAATGGAAGTCGCTGGTGGTCAGAAAAATTCTACCAAATTCTCTGGATAGAAAAAACATTTTTTTTGGAAAACAAGTGGCGGTTATCGCAACCGCTCTATGAAAAACATGTCAATATAATAAAAAAATGGCAGAATATAATCAAAAAACGACATCATGTATTTAATACTCTGTGTAGCCTTATAGAATTAGAAATAGATGCAATGCGACATGTGAATGAAGCAAAACACTCTAATGAGCATACCCATCTCTCAAATCATATGAAACACATAGAGACATATCAAGAGCGTATAGCTAAAAACAAGAAAGAACTTGAGAAACTTGATCATGAAATTGAGATCTTATACAGAGTTATCATAGAGTATACAAAATTACCATAAACTTTGATCTATTCATTCCATAACTTTATGAAAAGTGCTTCTCAAAGGGTATCCTGCATTTTCAAGCATTTTGAACTATCTATCGCCATCTTGAGATACAAAGTGCCAAAATACATACAATTTGTTGTATTTTACCAACACAAAAATAACACATATTGATTTATTCAATAGAAATTACTTCATAAAAGCTTGTTAAAAACAAAAGACAATAAATACCCTATGTTTAAACACTTTATTTTATTTGCTACAGCAATCAGCGCTGTTTTTATTCACGTATCATACAACCCGTGGCTGTAGAAAAGACGAATTTTTGTTGGGAATACTTCTCCGATCAATTGTATTTCCAAAGAATATATAAAACAAAAAATAGAAAAGAATATATTGGAAAAAGAACGCGAAAGATAATGGTTAGAGCTTGAAAAATTTTCTGTTAGTGCTTGTCTAAGTAGAGAGTTTCCTGTTTATCATGGTTTTTCTATTATCGATTGTGTTTCAGAAGAAGAACTAAACCAAAATCGTTTTAATAAAGATAAAATCAATATAATGTACTTATTCATGCAATGGTTTATCGTAGGATTCATCATAACAACGATAATGTCCGTTCCCATTAGTTTACTTTGGCGTTTTAGATTTAAGGTTCCTGCCTGTTTATTTACAATAATGACAACCTCAGCTATTCTTGCCGTCTCTTTATATTTGATTTATCGTTTCTCTTTTAATCTATTTTTGTAAAAAAATACTTCTAAAACATTAAAAAACTGCTTTTTCAAGCGTTTTAAACTGTATCTCCCCTCATTTAGATACAATAGCCCCACAGCCCCGCCATTCAATACGATCTTCACCATACTTTAAACATAAGATAATACCCATTGATATATTCAACAAAAATCAGTTAAGCTATCCTATAAAAATAAGAGCAATACATAAAGTAGCAGTATTTAATGATATTAAATGAAGACGATTATTATGGAATTCTTGGTGTAAGCTACGAATGCAACGATAAACAAATAAAATCTGCTTTTCGTAAATTAGCTCTACAATACCATCCTGATCATAATTCTAGTACCGAAGCTAAACAAAAATTCAGAAAAATTCTTGAAGCCTATGAAGTTCTTAAAGATCCTCGAAAGAGAGCTGCTTACAATCAATTCTATCACAAGACCTCTGAAAACACTCACAAGACTTCTGAAAACAATTACAAGACCTCTGAAAACACTCACAAGACCTCTGAAAACACTCACAAGACCTCTGAAAACACTCACAAGACCTCTGAAAGAGGTAGAACCCAAGAGAACATACTAAAAGATAATATAAATATAAATAATATCAAGCGTGTAATTTTCATTATTTGTGGAATAACGCCTCTAATTTATGGTACAATTTCGCTCTTTACGTGGAATATACCACTAGGAATAATAAGTATAGGGTTATTAATTCTCGTCAGTATAAAAGGATATTTAGTAAAGATTGGTAAATTGATATTCTGGCTCATACTCATACAACAATTTTTACTGTTTACCAGATTTATATTGAAAATTATCTCATGAAAATGCTTTTGAAGAGTATTAAGAGCGCCCCCACAGTGAATTCATAAAATGTGGTCATTTTTGATTTTCTATAACAAGGGATTGTAGAAAAACATAAAGATTATAATGTCTCTATCCGTTTTTTCCCTATTCTCCCGTTTTCCCCAACAAGCCCACTTGACTCCACACAGATTTTTTCTCATGCCCCCCTGTCTCATATCAACCCCTCAATTCCCCTAATCTCCCCCCCCCAAGCTTCCCCCTCAAGAACGAAAGCATACCGCACATCATGGTCACCGCCATAAAGAAGCACTTGGGCCTTTCATTGCGGCCCCCCAGCACGCACCACAAAATCACACCTCCATACCTCTAACAAGCACGGCCGTACTTCCCCCCCCCATCAAACATCTTCCCCCATTTTCCAGCATGCTTTACGTATCACTACAAGTCCGCTGAATGACTTACCTGTCCCACCCCTCCATTGCCTCAATCCCGCCCAATGAACCAGCCGACACCTTTTCCCCCCGCAAAGCACCTGCAAGTTTCTCATCCATAGGTTCTTTTCTTCATGCCCCCCTTTCCTCTTATCAGCCCCCAATTCCCCAAGCTTCCCCCCCCCTTAATCTTCCCCCTTATCTCTCCCCCCCAAGAACGAAACCATACCGCGCACCATGGTCACCGCCATAAAGAAGCCCTTGGCCCATCATTACGTAAAATAATGCCCCCCTTAACACGCACCACAAAAGCACCCAGCCCCTCTCGTATCTCAACGTCTAAACATCTGTCTCACTTCTCCCATCAAACATCTCCTTCCATTTTCCAGCATGCTTTACCTATCACTCCAAGCTCCCTACTTGCGTGCCCAAAAAACACAAAAACCGGCTCTTTCCCCCTCTGCTCTTTTCCCCTTTGAACGTACCTTTTTATAGAACTTTGCCTCTCCTCAACGTTGCACACGATCCCCCTCTTGTCCGCCTCATTCTTGTTTTGCCCTCTAGCAGACGCTTTGTCTTCATTCCAAGCACCCTTTTTTCCCCCTCCTTCAAAGAAATTTCTGTCCTTATATGAAAATCTGTCCCAATACTCTTAATTTGCTGTACCATCTTCTCCAAAGCCTCATTAAAACGGCTAATTTCATTTTCCAGCTTGCAAATATACGCTTCATCACGATAAGCACGTTTAATCAAAGGTGGCATATCAGGCCAATAGAGCATTAAATCCACCCATTCGCGTTGAGAAATCCATAATCCTCCTTGACATTGTGCTTTATGTTCTTCTGGAAAACTCTTTTGCATGAAATGAGGAATTAAAATTTCAGGTTTTTTTGTTTTAATTTCTAATAAGCCATTTTTTCCCACAAAAGCATCAGGAGAAAATCCTTGTCTGCGATCATCTGCCAAAACAAAGCCAATACATTCAGGTTCTGTATGTGTCAGTTTCCCATAGAGCTGTCGTGCGATTGGTTCTAATTCTGTCCCGCGTCGCTGAGAAACCGTTGTTCCTTCCTCAACGGTTTTTCCTGTAATTCTTTCTCCTGCCAATTTCATCATCACATTCTGATATCGTGACGTTTTTTGCCCCTGTTTTTTTTGTGCCATAACCATCTCAAACAAAGAAGCCGTAATCAAACCATTACGCACTTTCAGCCATTCTTCTGTTCCCTGGATACAATCGATAATGATTGGCATGATCTTTCTCCCCTTCATTTTTAAAGTGTTTTTTGCAAGATATCCTCTTTGAAACATTCACCTTTTTTAAGCTGTGTCCATCACACGAACTAAAGATGACAGCATCCTTCAATGCATCCTTAAATATCATGCCCCCCAAAACACAAGAACTGCTGCCCCCCCCTTAAACACGCAAACACAAAAGCTCCCAAAATCACCCCTCCATTGCCTCAATCCCCCAATGAACCAGCCGCCACCATTTCCCCTCGCAAAGCGCCCACAAGTTTCTCATTCATAGGCTCTTTCCTTCACACCCCCTGTCTCATATCAGCCCCCAAATTTCCCCCAACAAACCCTCTTGTCTCCACACAGATTTTTTCTCATGCCCCTACATTCCTTTCCTCATATCGACCCCTCAATTCCCCCGCAAGCTTCCACCCCCCCAAGCTTCCCCTCAAGAACGAAAGCATAACGCACACCATGGTCACCGCAATAAAGCAGCACTTGGGCCCATCATTACGTAAAATAATGCCCCCCTTAACACGCAACATCAAAGCAGCTAAAAACCCACGCGCCCCCATACGTCTCCTGTCTCACTTCTCCCGTCAAACATCTTCCCCATTTTCCAGCATGCTTTATGTACCCCTCCAAGCTCCTTACTTGCGTGCCCCCGAAAACACAAAAACCGGCTCTTTCCCCCCTCTGCTCTTTTCCTTTTTATAGGTTGAAACCTGTCTGTACTGCTGCTTCTCTTCCTCCTAAGCCTCATGTTTGTTCTCCAGCATGCTTTTCGTACCACTCCAAGCCCACCAAACTGGATAACGACCTGCCCCCCCTCCATTGCCTCAATCCCCCAACGAACCAGCAGACACCTTTTCCCCTCGCAAAGCGCCTGCAAGTTTCTCATCCATAAGCTCTTTTCTCCCCCCCCTGTCTCATATCAGCCCCCAAATTTCCCCCAACAAACCCTCTTGTCTCCACACAGATTTTTTCTCATGCCCCTACATTCCTTTCCTCATATCGACCCCGCAATTCCCCCGCAAGCTTCCCCCTAATCTCCCCCTCAAGAACGAAAGCATAACGCACACCATGGTCACCGCAATAAAGAAGCACTTGGGCCCATCATTGCGGCTTCCTTTTTCAATCTAGCTATTGCACAACGGAAAAATCATGGCGGCAATATTCTTCCCCCAATTTTTTTGCCACAGACTGAGCCACCTCTTGCGATATGAAAAGAATAGCGTTGTGTTTTTGTGGTTCGAGTCTGATTAAATTTCGCATATTTCCAGCATAATAAAGCGGAATCCCTTGATAAGAAGTCTTGAGATAACTTGGCATGTTTACCACCAATAATCTGCCAAGACATCACATGGGCGTAAACGATGCTGTTTTTCATAAGAGCCATAGAGATTATCTTCATAATCACAAGCGGCTCTTTCATTTAAACAAGCATGATAAGCTTCACTATTCAAAACGAAGGGCTGCAATGGCGTATTTTCTTCATTTATTTCATGATTTTCGACATAAAAATCAGCGATTTGTTCCGTAACATCTTCAGCATGAGAAGTTGTCAGATCGAGTCGTAAAACTCTATAAACAGTTTCACATTCTTCAATCAGTTCGAGCACTTCTTCGATTTCGTCGATTGGTCCTTCATAAGTACTAGGATTTTCCTCTTCGCATAACACGATAATGATTTCATCCTCTTTAACGAATGAAATATTTTTCATGATTTCCCCCTTTAGATAGTTGATAAAGCATAGCCTTGTCTTGACAAGACTAAATATAGCGTTAGTCTTATATCCTCTATAGGAGAGATGTCAACCATTTTATCCTTCATAAAAGATATATTTTAAATATCTACGGGGTTCAAATGACATATGTAAATAAAAATCTATTATTCTTTGTTCCCCTCATGCCCCTTTGTTGTTCTCTATTTGTTCTTACTAAATTGCAATTATAAACACACAGGAGAGATAAAATGAGTGATATAATATTAATAAAATACTGGAGTCGTCTTGATTCAAAAGCACAGAAGGAAGTTATTTTGCAGCTTCGTCAACGGGTCGCCGCAAAAGAGTCAAAATCGCCTGTCTCTCTTGCGGAGAAAGTTTTGAAATAAGCTCTATAAATTCTTTATCTTCAGGGCTAGCCCCTTTACCGTAAAGAATATAATTCATACTGATATTAATTTCGTGACAAATTCGCGAGAGAGATTCGATTGTTGGTTCTTTTCCTTCAGAAAGAATAGAATGAAGGTATCCTGCGCCTTTACCGGCAGCAAGTGAGATAGATCTTTTAGACCGCCCACTTTTTTCCAAAGCAATCCTTAATCTTTGACGCCAACCATCGATATTCATAATTTCACCATATAGCGCGTCTTTTTAAAAAAACACGTCCTTTTTATAAAACGAGCTTGCATTATCCTCTAAAAAGGATAAAATTAAGGAAACAAATTTTACTTTTTAGGGGGAATTTTTTTTTATTTTTGGATCATAAAAACACTTTAACCACCCTACAGGATACAAAAGACCACTCTCCAAAGCTTTTGCCCAAAAGCAAGTACATTGAGAATGTGTGGTATTCTTTATTTTTTCCATCACCGCAATCTTAAATCGTAAGTTTGCATGCGCTTCAAGCACAGCCAATCATTTATAAGCGTCGTAAAGAAGCCTCTCGTCATCATCGAACAGAGCCAAACGCAACACAAGTTAAATCCCTATTTGAGCTTTTATCATCAATAAAAATGTATAAAAAAGAAGAAAGTAGATTGCAGTATGAAACACGCTAATCAACAAGAAACTCCTCATTATGAATCGTCTAGGCTTCCATATGTTTGTTGGTATCAAAATGACTTTCTAGGAGGCGTTCGTGGGATGCGTGCACACGAAATTGGAATCTATACGATTCTTCTCAATGAAATGTATGCACGCGGTCGTCCTCTAGAGATATCAGAAGAACGTTTAGCGCGTCTTTGTGGTTGTGACAAGCGAACTTTTGTTAATGTTTTAGAGATGCTCATCCAAGAGGGTAAGATTTTAAATTTAGCCAATGGATTATGGAACAAGCGTTGCGAAAATGTTTTTCAAGAGCGTGAAAAATTGCTTGAACAAAAATCTTTTGCGGGTCGTTCTTCGGCAAAAAAGCGCAAAAAAATCAATGCAGAGATTCAACAACTGCTCAACGAAAGTACAAAAGATGCTACACAAAGCTCAGAAGCTCAAAAGACAGAAGAAAAGAAAACACCTTACGGTGTTTTAGAAAAGAAAATTTTGTTTGATGAGACAGAACCTTGTTTTTCCTGTGAAGAGAACTTTGAACCAAGCGATCACCCATCACCCTCATCGGCTCTTAATTCTGCTCTCCCTTCCCCTCCACAAGAAGAAACGGAGCAAAAAAATGCCCCCTCAAACGCTCCCCAAACCGAGTTCACTCCCGCCCCTATTGCGCAAATTGTCACGGAGGAAAAAACAAAATCCGCCACCAACCTCCCCTCCAGCCTCTCTGTATCCATCCCGCCTTCTTCCAACAAAAAAACCACTGCCTCAGTTGCCAAAGGGCACCGTCTTCCTGAACATTGGCAAGCAGACATCAAGGCAGCAGTTTCAGAAGGTTTGAGTGAGAGCCAAGCCCATTGGCAAGAAAAGAAGTTTCGCGACTATTGGCAAGCCAAGAGCGGCAAAGAAGCTCTCAAAGTAGACTGGCAAGCCACATGGCGCAACTGGTTTCGCCGTGAGATCGAACGGCTAGAACAGCAAAAACAGGGGAGCTTCTCATCTTTCATCCCTGAGAGCAACGACATGCTTTATCGCAGTTTGATCAACTATAGCGACAATTTTTGACATCACACGAACAACGTATTTTTCAATCACGCGCGGGGACAAAAAATGTTTCAAAACCACAAAAGAAACCAGAAAAACAACAATGAAATAAGCTCTTCATACAGCAAAACGAGTCAACATCACCCCTACTACTCTCATCATAAAAAAGCTCGCCCTACACGCCTCATTTCTTGCACGCAAAGGAACACAAACGCTCTCCGTCCTCTCTGTATCCATTCCGCCTTCTTCCCCCCCCACTACCTCAGTGATTGCCCAAAGGCAACCGTTTTCCATGCCCTTAGCAAATAGTTATCAACGCAGCAGGTTCAGAAATTTTCAATGAAGAGCAAACTCTTTGGCAACAAACCACTCCTCCACACACACACACCCCAGCAGGCATCCCAACACACGCCTCAGCACGCCCCCCAACACACACCTCAGCAAGCACCCCAGCACACGCCTCAGCAAGCACCCCAACACACACCCCCAACACACACCTCAGCAAGCACCCCAACACACACCCCAGCAGGCATCCCAACACACATCCCAGCAAGCGCCCCAACACACCCCCCAGCAAGCACCCCAACACACACCCCAGCAGGCACCCCAGCACACGCCTCAGCAAGCACCCCAACACACACCCCAGCAGGCATCCCAACACACATCCCAGCAAGCGCCCCAACACACCCCCCA